>JAQCKL010000275.1 GCA_027592485.1 Cyanobacteriota bacterium | reverse complement strand
GAACGTATCCCTGGGAGAGCCAAAGGCCGAAAATCCCCCAGCATTGGGGAATTTAGGGGGCCTGCAGGACATTGCTTTACCGCCACAAAAATCCCCCGTAAGGGTTGATCTGTGGGGATGCCCATGAGTGACCCACTGGGCCAGCTCTGGGGCATTGGGGTCGGCCCTGGGGATCCAGAATTGATCACGGTAAAAGCCCTCAATTGCTTGCGCCGTTGCCCCGTCGTGGCCTTTCCCGCCGGACGCAATGGCCGACCGGGCATGGCCCAAACCATCGTTACCCCCTGGCTCAATCCCGATCAGGTACAGGTGCCCCTGTGGTTTCCCTATGTGCAGGATGCCTCCACCCTCGAAACCGCCTGGCAAGGGGCAGCGACCCAGATCGGGTCGTATTTGCGCCAGGGGCAGGATGTGGTCTTTGCCACCGAGGGGGATGCCAGCTTCTACAGCACCTTCACCTATTTGGCCCAAGCGGTGCAGCAACAACAGCCCCAGGTGCAGGTGCATACGATACCGGGGGTTTGCTCGCCCTTAGCGGCAGCCGCCGCCCTCGGGCAACCCTTAACGGTGCAACATCAGCGGCTCACCATTCTCCCAGCGATGTACACCCTAGATACCCTAGAAACGGCCCTGGACCAAGCCGAAGTGGTGGTGCTCATGAAGGTGGCGGCAGTCTATCCCCAAGTTTGGGCAATCTTGCAAAGGCGGGAACTGCTGGCCCAGAGTCGAGTCGTCACCCATATCAGTGGCCATGATCAGGTGATATATGACAATCTGGACAATCATCCCCAGTTATCGCTACCCTACTTTTCTCTGTTAATTGTCCACTGTGGGCAAAATCATCCGCTAGGCTAGAGCCAAGCAGTCCGCTGTGACTCTGCCCAGGGAAAGCGCCCGTGAAATCGCTGTCCGCCTCTACAGGGTTTACTGTCTTCTCTCCCCAAGGATTCGTACTGTTATGGTTTCTGCCCGGTTTTTCCAACATGTCCGTTGGCGCACCCTCCTCCTGCAACCCACTTGGATAGCGCGGGCAATTTCTGTGGGCGTCCATGGGGTCTTGTTTGCCGCCGGACCAACCTTCTCAAATCTGAACCTAGATACCCTGGCTGACCCCGATGCCCTGGCGGATGCTCGCCGGGTGCCTTTGGTCGAACTGACCCTGGAGGAACAGCAGCAACACTTGCCCGATTTTTCTAATTCCTTTTATAGCTTGTCCTCCTTGGAGGACTTTGACCCCCTGGCCCCGAATCCAGTACCGTTCTTGCCCCAGGACAACAGCACCACGGCAGGACGACCGCCCCGGCCCCGAACGACGATTACTGAGCAGATCACCCTAGGAACAACCCCCTATCGATCGCGCTTACCGGCGGTGCCCTTCCCTCCCCAAGGCACAACGGAACGCAATCGTCCTGCCGCTGAAACGCCTAGCCCGGATGGGGCAGCGGCCTCCACCCCGGAAGGGACAACGACCTCGCCCCCGGCAGAGACCCCAGCGGAGACCCGCATCGCGCCAGAGGCATCAACCCCAACCACAACGGAGCCTTCGGCGCAAGATTTAGTCCGAGTACCCAGTAACCCTGCGGAGGGGACCAGTGGTAACGCTGCCGGTCAGCGGCCTAACAATCCGCCCCTGCTCTTTGCCTATAACAGCGACACCCTAGAGGAGGCTTGGGAGCGCTGGCTCGCCCAGAGTGAACTTTCCCTAGACCAACAGCCCCTCCCCTCGGAGACGCTGCCCTTACCCTATATCCCAAGCCAGGCCGCTTGCCCCAATCCTGAGCAGTATGGCTTATTGGCTGCCTTGGTGAATGCCGAGGGCAAACTGGTCGGAGAGTCGGTGCAACTGCTGAAAAGCACCGGCAATGAAGCGCTGGATACATGGGCCGCAACGGAGGGTGTTGACGCCTTCAAGTTTCCAGAGGACAGCAAAGAAGAAACGACCTATCTTTTAGAAGTGTTTGTCGCGCGGGCGGAGAGCTGTGATTAGGACGTGACTACAGATACGCGGTGATTTTTCACCCGCCAAGCCGCTCTAAAACGGTTGTATAGCAGTCACCCATCTGGTTAGTAGAAAGACTGCCTGTGTGACGTTGCTTAATCAAGGGATGAATCTACCTTTGTCATGCTGTAAGCGCAGCCGCACCAGAGATGCTACGAAGTCTTCGCAGTGAATCATCTGTCGGGATTCTAAGCCTGCGGCAGGCTGTGCCAACGATTGAATAGCACGGATGGGGAAACGGGTTGGTTGAGGGGCGATCGGCGGAGGGTGGGCACAAGACTCACCCCTACCAGGGGTAAATTCTTCCCTGAAAATCTCCTCAGCATCGTCTTGTCTCCCCCTCATCCTCGCCCCCCTGTCCCCTCGCTTCCCGTCTCGTAATGGCAAGTCAACCCTAACAGCGCTGGGTGATCAGGGTGAAATATGCAGAAGTTGGCGGGCAAGATTCAAGTAAATTAGCACCCCCAACACATCCACAATCGTGGTGATGAATGGGGCCGACATCAGGGCGGGGTCAAAGCCGATCGCACTAAACAGAAACGGTAAGGCCGCCCCAGCGGTGGAGGCCAGGATGGCGATCGCCACCAAGCTCACCCCTACAATAATCGACACCGCCAGATTGCCCTGGAGCAGATAGGCCCAGCCCGTCACCACCACCCCGAGCATGATGCCGAGAAAAGCCCCGGCGATCGCCTCCCGGCGAATCACATTAAACGCCTCACTGTTGTCCAGCTCGTTGGTATTGATACCGCGAATCACCACCGTCGAGGATTGCGCCCCGACATTGCCCCCCGTCCCAATCAAGAGGGGAATGAAGGCTGCTAGCACCACCACCTGTTCCAAAATTTCTTGCTGACTGCGAATCACCCAAGTGGTGACCGTGTTGGTTAGCAGCAAAACCGATAGCCACACCACCCGCTTGCGGGCCACTTCCAGCAAGTTGGTCTGGAAATAGTTGTCGCCCCCCGACTGCACCCCACCGAGGGCATAGATATCTTCAGTGGCCTCTTCTTCCAAAATATCGATCACATCATCCACCGTGATGATCCCAACTAGCCGCTGCTCCGTATCCACCACCGGCACCGCCAAAAAGTCGTAGCGCTGGATCAGCTGGGCCACCTCCTCTTGGTCCGTATCGGTTTGGATCGAGACCACCTCACGGGTCATGATCTCACCGATGGTTTGCTCCGGCTGGGCCATGACCAAATGGCGCAACGACAAAATGCCGGTGAGGCGGCGAGCCACATCGGTGACAAACAGGTAGTAGACCGTCTCGCTCATCTCCGCCCGGTTGCGGATATGTTCTAAGGCCCGAGCGATGGTCCATCCCTCCTTGAGGGCGATGTATTCGGGCGTCATAATCCGCCCAGCGGTGTCGGCCTCGTAACCCAGCAGCAGGGCAGTGGCCTGCCGTTCTTGGGGGCTAAGCTGGGTTAACAACCGTCTCACCACCTTGGCGGGCAGTTCATCAAACAGGCGAGCCCGGTCATCGGGGGACATTTTGTCCACAATGTCCTGCACGTCCTGGCGCTTAAAGTCTTCGATTAGGGTTTGCTGAACGCTGGAGTCGAGGTTTTCGTAGACTTCGATCGCCTCATCCTTCGATAACAGCCGAAAGGCGATCGCCTGCATGGCTTCGGGCAGACCCTCGATCGCCTCCGCAATGTCAGCGGGCTGAACCGGCACCAGTAGGGTCTTTACCCCCTGGAAGTTCTGCTGATCCAGGAGCATTTTTAACTGCGATCGCACCAGTTCCCGTAGCTCTTGCCGGGAGAAGGATGAAACCGTTGATATTGACATCCCTGGTTCTGCCACGGCACCCCTGGGCTAGTGATCCTTACTTAGTCTAATTGCCCCTGTCCCTAGAGAGAAGAACTGGGGACGCTGGAATCCGCCGATGACCCCAGCAAAGGTTCCGGTCACCACATCCTTAGAGAAAGGCAGCGATAGCGCTGGCCCCTTTGCTTAGGACACCTCGGATCGCTCTGATCCCTAGCGCAGCAGCAAAATGGCTGGCAGTCTTGTCCTAACCGGACTGGCGACTGCTATAGGACTGGGGGCTCTGGGGATAAGGGCGATTGGGATGGGTGACGCTGCTGGGCCAAAATGCCGTACTTGGGGGCCATCACCATCACCACCGTGAAGATCAGCGTCAACAGCACCACAATGCTGCCGCCGGTAGAAACATCCAGGTGATAACTCATATAAGTGCCCAAGACACAGGCCAGGACGCTGCTACCCACGGAAATCATCAGCATGTGGTCAAAGCGATCGGTAAGAAGATAAGCGATCGCCCCTGGGGTGACCAGCATCGCCACCACCAGCACGATCCCCGCCGTTTGCAGCGCCGCCACAATGGTCAGGGCCAGCACCGATAGCAGGGTGTAGTACATCAATTGGGTGTTGAGGCCGATCGCCTTGGCATGGTTGGGGTCAAAGCAAAACAGCAGCAAATCCTTGCGGCGCAGCAGAATAATCACCAGGGTGGTGAGGCCCGCAATTAGGGTTTGAACAATGTCCGACTGGGAGATGCCCAGCACATTGCCAAACAGAATATGGAACAGGTCCACATTGCTGGGGATCTTGGTGGCCAGCACCAGGCCGAAGGCAAAGAAACCCGTGAACACCACCCCAATCACCGCATCCTCTTTCAAGCGGGTTTTTGACTTCACATAGCCGATCGCCACCGTCGCCCCAAACCCAAACACAAAGGCCCCCAGGGCAAAGGGGATCCCCAAGGCATAGGCCACCACCACCCCCGGCACCACCGCATGGGACACCGCATCCCCCATGAGGGACCAGCCCTTGAGGGTGATGTAACAGGACAGGACCGCGCAGACCACCCCCACAAAAGCGCTCACCCACAGGGCCTTGACCATGAAGCCAAACTGCAGCGGTGCAATCAGCCAGTCCCAGAGGGCGATCGCCACCCCCCCGTCGCTCATGGCTGCACCTCAGCCGAGGTCAGCGGTGAGTCCAGGGCTGAGCCCAGCCGTGATCCAGCGGTCAATTGCTGCAGACTACTGAGGGGGAGCCCGCCAAAGGTGAGGGTGAGGGTGTCTTCGGTCAGGGCTGTCGCCGTGGGACCTGCGGCCAGAATGGTTTGGTTGATGAGAATGACGCGATCGCAAAAGGTCGAAATTGAGGCCAGGTCATGGGTCGAAACCAGAATCGTGTGCCCCTCCCGCCGCAGTTGCATCAGCAAATCGATGATCCGTTTCTCGGTTTTGACATCCACCCCGGTAAAGGGCTCATCCAACAAAATCACCTTGCCCTCCTGGGCCAAAGCCCGCGCCAGGAAGGCCCGCTTCCGTTGCCCCCCCGACAGTTCCCCAATTTGACGGTGGCGCAAATCCACCATGCCCACCCGCTCCAAGCTTTCCATCACCAGCCGCCGGTCCTTGGCACTGGGGATCCGCAGCAGATTCATATAGCCATAACGGCCCATCATCACCACATCAAACACACTTACCGGAAAGTGCCAGTCCACCTCATCGGACTGGGGCACATAGGCCATGAGTTGCCGCTTTTGAGCACGCTGCACCGGATCGCCATCAATGTGAATGCGTCCTTGATCGGGCTGCAAAAAGCCCATGATCGCCTTGAACAACGTGGATTTGCCGCCGCCATTGGGACCAACTAGGGCCGTAATCGACCCTGGCTCAACCGTACAGTTGACGTTGTATAGGGCAAGGCGGGCATTGCTATAGGTGACGCTGAGGCCCTCAATGGCAATGCCCTGGGTTTGGATTGCAGTTTGCATCATGGGGGTGGAATGGTGGAGCAGTAAGGTTTTAGGGTTTGGATGAGGCTGAGAATTCAGAATTCAGAATTGCCGCTACGGCGGACTGTCCCCCAATAGCCCAGCAGCAATGGTGCGGGCATCGTAGGCCAACAAATCAAGGAAAGTGGGGACCGGCCCATCAGCGGTGGAGAGAGAATCGACATAGAGATTGCCGCCGAAATTGGCTCCGGTGGCCTTCGCCACTTCCCTTTGACCCTCATCACTGACGGTGCTCTCACAAAACACCGTCGGCACAGCGCTGGCCTTGACCTGCTCAATCACCCCCTGCACCTGCTTGGGGGTAGCCTGCTGCTCGGCATTGATCGGCCACATATAAATCTCGGTCAGGCCGTAATCCCGTGCCAGATACGAGAAGGCCCCTTCGCAACTGACTAAATACCGCTGGTCTTCCGGCAATTGGGCGAGGTCGGTTCGCAGTTGTTGATCGATTGCCCGGATCTCCTCGCTATAGGCGGCGGCATTGGCATTGTAGGTATCGGCATTATCAGGATCCAACTCCACAAAGGCCTGACGGATGTTCTCCA
>JAQCKL010000274.1 GCA_027592485.1 Cyanobacteriota bacterium | reverse complement strand
CCCCAACCCCCACCGCCGATGCCCTCCTCCCCCCCCCGTCTCTGCTTTGTCTTTCTGGAGATCTTTTCCCGAGAAGGGGGAATCCAGTCCTATGTCAAAGACGTGTTTCGGGCCTATTTATCCCAACCCGATGCCCCACCGGCAGAGGTGTTGCTCCTGCGGGATGCCCCTAGCTGCGAAAATCCGTTTGAAGGGTCGTCCCTGAGCTTCCGTTATTTGGCCATGGGTAATGCCAATCTAGGACGCTTGCGCTTGGCGGCGACCCTAGGAGGGCAATTGCTGCGGGGGCAATATAGCCGGGTGATCTGTGGCCATGCTCGCTTAGGTCCGCTGATTGCGCCCCTGTGCAAACCGTTTGGGGTGCCCTATACGGTGATGACCTACGGTAAAGAGGTGTGGGCACCGCTACCAGCCCGCCAACGGCAAGCCCTACAAAAGGCCAACAGCCTTTGGACCATTAGCCGCTACAGCCGGGATATCGCCTGTGAAGCCAATGGGTTAGATCCGAGTCAGATGGACCTACTGCCCTGCATTGTTGATGGCGAGGTATTTACCCCAGGGGACAAGTCTCCGCAGTTGCTAGGGCAGTATGGTTTGACCCAAAGTCGGGTGCTCATGACCGTGGCCCGGCTCTGGTCAGGGGATATCTATAAAGGGGTGGATGTGACGATTCGGGCCTTGCCCGCGATCGCCCAAGCCTTCCCCACGGTGAAGTACCTGGTGATTGGCCGAGGCGATGACCTGCCCCGCCTAGCCCAACTGGCTCAGGATTTGGGGGTGGCGGATCGGGTGGTGTTTGCCGGATTCGTACCCACGGAGGCCCTGGTGGATCATTACCGCCTGGCCGATGCCTATGTGATGCCCTCCCAAGAGGGATTTGGCATTGTCTATTTAGAGGCCATGGCCTGTGGTATTCCAGTGCTGTCAGGGGATGCCGATGGCTCAGCGGATCCCGTTCAAGATGGCCGCGTCGGCTGGCGCGTCCCCCACCGCGATCCCGAGGCGGTCGCCAACGCTTGCATTGAAATGCTCACCGGGCAAGATCGTCGCTGTGATGGTGTTTGGCTACGGCAAGAGACGTTAGCCCACTTTAGCCCAGCCAGTTTGCAACAGCGGCTGAGTTCTCTCCTCAATCCCACTGCAGGGTGAAGGTATCGTAGCGTGGGTCAAACGTAGTGAGACCCACGGAACCTGGCAAATTCAACCAAACAGCCCTGCCACCCCAGACGCATTAGCCTCCGGATTCAGGCTTGTCTAGGGCGGAGATTGCGATGTCTTGCGCCTGGGGTCCCAAAGAAATGTGATCTAGGCTGAAAGGGTGATTGGGTTTGCCTGGATACTGTAGTCTAGGCTGACCAGCAGTCTAGGCTGACCAGCAGCAACCCTTCCAGAGGTAGTGGGGTGGCCTAGGCCAGCGATCGCACCATTGAAGCGGAGGAGATCACTGTGTATCCACGGGGCAGCAATAATGTTCAGCTCAACTTCTCAGGGCTCGGGTGCTGGCTAACCCTATTTGGGGTGATTTGGCTCCTGGGGGCCGTAGGTTTGGGATGGCTGGTCAAATCCATCTTCGTGCTGATGGGGCTGGTTGTGGTTGCACCCGTGATTGGATTCTTGGGGTTCCGTTGGTGGCTGGGTCGTAACTTGGTCGAGGGGGCCTGCCCTGTTTGTCAAAACCCCGTGACGGGTCTGAATAATCTCCAGACCACCTGCTTAAACTGTGGCACCCCCCTCCAAGGGACCCGAGAGGGGTTCAAGCGGGCCACCCCAGAGGGCACGGTGGAAGTCAACGCCGTGGAAGTGGATGAGGATGGAGAGACCAAAACAGTGACGGTAGAAGTGCTGCCACCGGTAGACGATGGGAATTAAACCATTCACCTTAAACCGTTAACGATTGCGCTGACCTAGCCACGCAACGGAGCGGTGAGTCATGCCTAGCAATTCGTTACACCGCTCTCCACGATGCCTTTCCGGTTTTGCTGAGGTTTGACACCTAACTGAGGAAGAGGTGATAAGCCGGATTCTGGGTTTCATCCCAGTAGCGGTATCCCAGGGTCTCCAGAAAAGCGTGCCATTCATCCATTTCCGCTGGGGGCACCTGCATCCCCACCACGATGCGCCCATAGTCGGCCCCATTGTTGCGGTAATGGAAGAGGCTGATATTCCAGTTGGGGCTCATGCGATTGAGGAATTTCATTAAGGCTCCCGGACATTCGGGGAACTCAAACCGATAGAGCAGCTCATTGTGGGCCAGGGGCGATCGCCCCCCCACCATATGCCGTAGGTGCATTTTGGTGAGTTCATCGTCGGTCAGGTCAACGGCCTGGAAACCATTGTCTTTAAACGTAGTGGCCATGTGGGTCGCGTCGGCCCGGTCCTTGACCCGTAGCCCCACAAAAATTTGGGCCTCCCGCTGATCAGCAATGCGGTAGTTGAACTCGGTAATGCTGCGTTTGCCGATGCAGTCGCAAAATTTTCGGAGGCTCCCCGGCCGCTCGGGAATTTTGACCGCAAAGATGGCCTCCCGCCGTTCCCCCATTTCGGCCCGTTCCGCCACAAACCCGAGCCGGTCGAAGTTCATATTGGCCCCGCAGGCGATCGCCATCAGGGTTTGGCCCTGGACCTGCTCCCGCTCCACATAGGCTTTTAGACCGGCGATCGCCAAAGCCCCCGCCGGTTCGAGGATAGAACGGGTGTCTTCAAACACATCCTTGATGGCAGCGCAGATGTCGTCAGTGTTGACCAAAATGATTTCATCCACATATGCCTGGCAAAGGCGAAAGGTTTCTTCCCCCACCTCCTTAACCGCCACCCCATCGGCAAATAGTCCCACCTGGGTGAGGCCCACCCGCCGCCCCACCTGCATCGATTGATACATGCCATCGGAGTCCACTGGTTCTACCCCAACAATGCGGATGTCAGGCCGTAGCCGCTTCACATAGGCCGAAATTCCCCCGATCAAGCCCCCGCCGCCAATCGCCACAAAGATGGCATCAATGGGGGCCTGGTGTTGCCGCAAAATTTCCATGCCGATGGTGCCTTGCCCAGCGATCACATCAGGGTCATCAAAGGGGTGGATCAGGGTCAAGCCCTTGGCAGCCGACAATTCCTGGGCATGGCCATAGGCATCGTCATAGGTATCACCATGGAGAACAACTATGCCCCCTCGGGCCTTCACCGCATTGATTTTGACCTCGGGGGTGGTGGTGGGCATGACGATCATCGCCGTGGTGCCTAAGTGCCGTGCCGCCAAGGCCACCCCCTGGGCATGGTTGCCAGCGGAGGCGGCCACTACGCCTAGGGCCAGCACTTCGGGGGGGAGCCGCACCATTTTGTTGTAGGCCCCCCGCAACTTAAAGGAAAACACCGACTGCATATCTTCCCGCTTCAGAAACACCTGGTTCTGCAATCGTTCTGAGAGACGGGGGGCCAGATCTAGGGGGGTCTCTTGGGCCACGTCATACACACGGGCGGTCAAAATCCGTTCCAGGTAGTCAGGCTGCATAGGGGGAGGAGGGGTGATGGAGTAGGGGAGTAATGGGGTGGAGGGGGAGAATTCAGCATTCAGAAGCTAGGGGCGCGGTCTTCGCGTCCAATGCAGGCGGAGAGGGAGGGGATGCCGTATCTCTTTAACCTTACCGGTTGCCCGAACCCCCTGAACTTTAGGGAAAGGACAGGGTCTGAAACCTTTCAAATGGTGTGAGAAAATAAATGGCTTGTCAGCTTAATAGGTAATCGCGATGGGTCGGGCAAATCGAGTGGTTCTGGCATATTCCGGTGGGGTCGATACCAGCGTCTGCATCCCCTATCTGCAGAATGAATTTGGGGTGAGTGAAGTCATCACCCTGGCTGCCGACCTCGGCCAAGGAGAAGATTTAGAGACGATTCGCGCCAAAGCCCTCACCGCCGGTGCCAGTGAATCCTTGGTGGTCAAAGCCACTGAGGAACTGGTGGCCAACTATGCCATTCCGGCCATTCAAGCCAATGCGCTGTACGAAAATCGCTATCCCCTCTCTACGGCCCTGGCTCGTCCCCTCATTGCCAAGCTCTTGGTGGATGCGGCCAACGAATATGGCGCGGATGCGGTGGCCCACGGCTGCACCGGCAAGGGGAATGATCAGGTGCGCTTTGATGTCTCAATCACTGCCCTGAATCCGCATCTTAAGGTGTTGGCCCCGGCTCGGGAATGGGGTATGAGCCGTCAAGAGGCGATCGCCTATGGGGAAAAACATGGCCTAACTTTCACCGTCAAAAAATCCTCTCCCTACAGCATTGATTTCAACGTGTTGGGTCGCAGCATCGAGGCCGGTCCCCTCGAAAACCCTTGGAATGAGGCCCTAGAAGAGGTCTTTGCCATGACGCGGGCGATCGCTGATACCCCAGATGACCCTGAATATGTAGAGATCAGCTTTACCGCTGGGGTCCCGACCCATTTGAATGGGGAGGCGATCTCGACCCTCACCCTAATCGAAACCCTCAATACCCTGGCCGGCAACCATGGGGTGGGCCGGGTAGACATGATTGAAAATCGCCTGGTGGGCATCAAGTCCCGAGAGATTTACGAAGCCCCAGCCCTGCTGGTTCTGATCGCCGCCCATCGGGATCTGGAAAGCCTCACCCTCACCGCCGATGTCACCCAGTACAAGCGGGGCGTAGAAGACACCTACAGCCGCTTGGTCTACAACGGTCTCTGGTATAGCCCCCTGAAAGCAGCTTTGGATGGCTTTATTCACCAGACCCAGGCGCGGGTGAGCGGCACTGTCCGAGTCAAGCTCCACAAGGGCAATGCTCAAATTGTCGGTCGTCAGTCTGATACGGCCCTTTACAGCGAGGCCCTGGCCACCTATGGCCGTGAGGACCAATTTGACCACCAGTCAGCAGAAGGCTTTATCTATGTGTGGGGACTGCCGACTCGGATTTGGTCCGAGCAGTTGCGTCAGAGCTAAACCCGATTGGGGGGCAGGTGGGCATCAGGGGCAAGGGGGCTAGACATCGGCATAGCCAGGTGATTTACGCCCTTAAGTACTAGCTTGACTAAACCCCGGCAAACTGGCTTAAGATTGTAGATTGTGTCGTCAAAGTAGTCCGGAGAATCCCATGCCCCGCCAATGTGACCTAACGGGTAAGCAGGCCAACAACGCCTTCGCCGTATCCCACTCCCACCGCCGCACCAAGAAAGTGCAAGAGGCCAACCTCCAAAGCAAGCGGGTTTGGTGGCCCCAGGGTAAGCGCTTTGTGAAGCTCCGCCTCTCTACTAAAGCGATCAAAACCCTAGAGAAAAAGGGCATCGAAGTCATGGCTCGGGAAGCGGGTATTAACCTGGCCAATTACTAGGGTCTGAAAAACAAGTCCTTCTTGCCCATGCAGATCTATCGCCTGGATGCCCTTTGGGACAACTATATTTTCCTGCTCCACGACCCTGAGTCCCAAACCGCTGCGGTGGTAGACCCAGCGGAACTGGAGCCGGTGATGGATAAATTACGGGTCCTGGGGGCAAGACTCACCGCCATTTTCAATACCCACCACCATGGCGATCATGTGGGGGCCAATCAAGCCCTTATCGAACAGTATCCCGACCTGGTGGTGTATGGGGGTGAGGGCGATCGCGGTCGGATCCCAGGTCAACAGGTCTATCTCTCCGATGGGGATATGGTTAGCTTCGGGGGACGCGCTGCCCAGGTGTTTTTTGTCCCGGGTCATACCCGCGCCCACATTGCCTATTACTTTCCTCCTATGGGTGCTGAACCCTGGGGGGAATTATTTTGTGGAGACACGCTGTTTGCTGGGGGCTGTGGTCGCCTCTTTGAGGGGACACCCGCCCAAATGGTGGATTCCCTGGGCAAACTCAGGGCTTTGCCCGACCAGACGCGGGTGTGGTGTGCCCATGAGTACACCCTCAGCAATCTCAAATTTGCGCGCACGGTGGATGGGGATAACCCGATCCTGATCGAGCGTTTAGCGGAGGTGGAAACAGCCCGCCGCCACCATCAAGCCACGGTCCCAGCAACCTTAGGCCTCGAAAAGCAAACCAATCCCTTTTTGCGGTGGGATCAACCGGCGCTACAGGCCACCGCCCACAGTGCCGAGCCGGTGCAAACCTTTGCCACGATTCGGGCCATGAAGGATCGGTTTTGATGGCCATAGCCCTGATGATGTTCCAGGGGCAACCACCCTGGGATAGGAAACCTATCAAGCCGGGTCTTCACCGTACCCACCCCCTCCGGGGGTTTCAATGATCAGGCGATCGCCCTGCTCCATCGCCACCTGGGCCTGACTGCCCAAAAGAACTTCATTCCCATTCACCCGTTGCACCCGGTTTTGACCCACCGCCCCCG
>JAQCKL010000273.1 GCA_027592485.1 Cyanobacteriota bacterium | reverse complement strand
GGATGCAGATGTTCCATCAACCACGATCCTAGCTATTAAGCCTGGATAGACCCTGGGACACTTACAAATTGGGTAAAGCCTGACCCATTCATGATTTTCCGTGATACCAGCAGTACAAACAAGTTCCTGATATCCCCGTGATGGGTGGGGATAGGTCATCACTGTAATCAGAACCTTAGTTTTAATAAACTGATCACTCATGTCCCATATCCAATGTGCTTAATTGGCATCTCCATGCTAGCCATCAAATGTTGAGCTAAAATATTTCGATGACAATATTCTGGGTTTGCTTCCATGCAAACTAAAACGCTAGGTTCAGACTGAATCAAGGAAATAGCCGAATTCAAATCTTCTTGCCGATTCGTCAACCCACAGCGATATTCCTTGAATAGTTCAAGACAATTAACTGCCGAATTCAAATCCTTTCTAGCTGATCCCGGAATGCCTAAATTAGGCAAGTGTTGGTAATCAATCTCTAGAGAATTGCACAGCCTTTTAAGAGTACTTTTATGAAAACCATAACGCCTAGAGATTGGGTTGTAGCGGACGTCGATCAGCCTACGTACACCAGATTGCATCAACAAGTTCAAAAACTCGTCAACAGTTTTACCTTCGTATCCAGCAGTGTAAATTGCTTTTTCAGCTATGGGGCGCTGCTCTCTCCGTTTTCCAGACAAATGACTATTAACCGTAAACCAAGGGTAACGAGCATAGACTGCCTCGATTAAAGCTGAGCCAGAAAAATCACCATACTGCTGTGCAACAGTTGCAATATCCAGAAAGATTTGCTTGGGTAGATTAACAGGCTGCTCTTTTCCTAAGGGGGTTAGCCCCCAAGTCTTTTTGTCTATT
Source organism: Cyanobacteriota bacterium (assembly GCA_027592485.1). GTDB lineage: Bacteria > Cyanobacteriota > Cyanobacteriia > Phormidesmidales > Phormidesmidaceae > PCC-6406. Next base: position 5,511 of record JAQCKL010000273.1, on the reverse strand, counting down.
TTTTCCACAAAGCCATTTCGAATCAACGCATCAGTCTCACGATTGAGCGTAAATGAGTAAGGGCCAAAACGGTAAGGAACGAACTGATAGAAGGTCTTCCCACCATGGGATGGTGTTTCCTGGCCTAGCAAAAAAGCCCACTTCATTATCTGCAGGGTAGAGGCTTTCCCCCCAACCTGTTTAAGAATTTCGAGTAATGCTTTTTGACGATGTAGCACCTATGCCCCTCGGTAGTTCATTTGTATTGTAAGGGTGTAAATCAGAAAACCCGAGTTTACTATCGTAAGCACAATAATCCTTATAAATTTCTGAGCTTCGGGCAATGAGTAGAATTCGTCCCAGGTCATCGAACTGTGGTATTTAGCCCACCAACAGCATCTTCCGATGCATCGCCCAAAGCACTTTTTAACTTTCGACAAGGCGACCCCTGGTTGGTCGGGGTGGATTCAGAGCAGTTTTGGTCCCTGTGCCGCGATCTCCTCAAAACCCTCCAAACCGATCAACCCCGTGATATTTTGCTGGTCACTGCCGATCCAGTCGAGGCGATCGCCAGCGTTATCGCCGCCTTCCTCGTGCCCACCTGCCTGTGGCTCGGCAACCCCACCTGGGGACAACAGGAGTGGCAACAGGTCGTGACCCAGATGCAGCCCGATCTGATCTGGGGGCAATTCCCTGAGGGGATATGGCGTCAGGACAAGGAAGACTTAGGGGCCAGCCGTGCGTCCAACTCCCAGCATCGAGACCAGACCCAACTGCTGATTCCCACGGGCGGTTCCTCTGGCGATCTGAAATTTGCCATCCATACCTGGGACACCTTGATGGCGGCGGTGAGGGGCTTCCAGCAGCATTTCCAACCCGAGCATCCCCAATCCCCCAACCTCTCAAACCCACCAATACCTCCTGTAGGGGCGCAAGGATTTGCGCCCTGCGACCCGGATGGGTTGGTCGTAAACGCCTACTGCGTCCTGCCCATGTACCATGTCAGCGGTTTGATGCAGGCCCTGCGCTGCTGGGCTTCCGGCGGCACCCTCATGCTCCAATCCTTTCGATCTCTGCGACAACAACCCCTGGATGTTTCGGTGCAAGGCGCGTTTCTCTCCTTGGTTCCCACCCAACTCCAGCGCCTCCTAGAGGATGGCTATGGGGACTGGCTGCGGCAATTTCGAGCGATTTTGCTGGGGGGAGCCGCCCCTTGGCCGGGTTTGTTAAACCAGGCGCGGCAGCAACAATTACCCCTGGCCCCCACCTACGGCATGACTGAAACTGCCGCCCAGGTCGCCACCCTGTTACCCCATGAATTTCTGGCCGGTCAGAACAGTAGCGGGCGATCGCTCCCCCACGTCACCCTCACCATTCAGTCCTTGACCGGGGAACCCCTGTCGTCCAACCAAGTGGGGCTGATTACAATTCAGTCCCCTTCCCTGGCCTTGGGCAACTGTGATGCGTCCCAGCGTGGTGCCTTCCAACCGGGGGATTTAGGCTCCCTGGATAAGGCGGGTTACCTGACCGTCCTCGGGCGGCAAGGCACCTTGATCAATACCGGCGGCGAAAAAGTTTTGCCCGAAGAGGTGGAAGCGGCGATTCGCGCCACGGGGCTGGTGATGGATGTGGTGGTGGTGGGGTTGCCCGACGCAGACTGGGGGAATGTAGTGACGGCGATCGTGGTGCCAACCCCGACCTATTCCTTAGCTGTCCTACGACAGGGCCTGCGGGATCAACTCAGCCCCTACAAACACCCCAAGTATTGGCTTTGCCGGGAAGCCTTGCCCCGCAATGGCCAGGGTAAACTCAACCGTCACCAGCTTCAGGATTGGGCACAGCAGCAGCTTCCCCATGGTGGCGCAGCCACTGCTGTAACTGGGGTGGCAGCGGGCTGCGACGGCGATCGCGGGCAGTAATGCAAATGTGATCGGTTTGGGCCGTGGCCGCAGGGCGATCGGTGGAGGCCATCACCCGGTAATGGGTCGAAAACCGATGCTCATCGATGGCTTGGGCCGTCAAATGGACGGTGATGTCATCGCCGCATTTCAGGGGCTGACGGAAATCAATATCAGCATGGATGATCGGCACCGCCAGTTCCCCTTTGCCAAAAAAGGTTTCTAGCTCAACGCCGACATCGGCCAAGGACGCCTCGTAAGCCTCATGGCAAATGCTGAGGACATTGGCAAAGTAAACCACCCCCGCTGCATCCGTGTCTTTAAATCGAATCGTGCGGTGATAGATAAAAACCATCGCTTCAATCGGATAACTGCTCCCCTCCTGGGAGCTATCCATTAGGCAGAACTCTGGCAAAGGCTTGTATAGTCAGGTTTCTGGCCTTGAGTTGCAGGGGGTAAAACCTCACCGCCTGCGGCACATCTCCTTGGTAAGGAGAGGTTTATCAAGGCTTCCGGTTCCTCTCCTTTGCAAGGAGAGGTTAGGTGAGGTTCTTAGGTCCCTCAATTCTGCTGATTCAGCCTTTAGATTGCCTCTTGTTTAGGCGCAACCTGATTTTGAAACCCTTTACTGGAAAGCGATAGAGCGACTTTTGCGTAAAGGATAGCTCCTGGGAGGGGTGCCTGCAAGGCGGGGTGGGTTTCCCCCCCTGGAAGGGGATATCGTTAGCTGGCGTTGGGTTGGGCGGGACGATAGGGCACGGTGCCATCGGCGGCAGCATCCCCTGGTTCTGCATTGGGAACCACCCCGAGGGCCTGGAGGGGCTGATTTAAGACATCCACAAAGTTGGCCACCGTTTGCTGCAATAGCTCATTGGGGTTCACCAACACCCAGCCTTGGGCCGTCAGTTGTCGCACTTCAAAGTGGAGGTGCGGGCCGGTGGAGTTGCCGGTGCTACCCACCAAACCGACCACATCCCCCTGTTTCACGGTTTCCCCAGGGCGAACCATTAGTTGAGAGAGGTGAGCATAACGGGTTTCTTCGGTGCCCTGTTCATGGTGCAAAATCACGGTTAGGCCGTAGCCGCCGAGATAATCTGCGGTCGTCACAGTCCCATCTTTAGCGGCGAGGACTGGGGTCCCGGTCGGTGCGGCTAAGTCGGTGCCGGTGTGCAAGCGCTGGCCGCCAAAAATTGGGTGGGTGCGCCAGCCAAACAGCGAGGAGATCGGCGCGGGCGTGGCCAACGGGAAGACAAATTCCTCGGCCCCGCGCCGCAAGAGGTTAATCGGGCGGAGGGTTTGGTTAATCGCTTCGCGGCTAATAATCGTGGTGTTGCCCACGGTGACCCCATCGATACCCACTGTCACCGGACCGACGCTAAAGCCCCCTGAGTTGGTCGCTGAGGCGGTTGCATTGCCGGATCCCCCTGGGGCCGCACTACAGTTTTGCTGCGGCGCGGCCCCCTGGGTGGCGGTGAAACGACACCCCCCAGAGCGATCCGAAAAGATCACCGTCGGGCTATCTGGAGACGGAGTCGCCCCTAACTCATAATTTGTGGAATCGATAAAAACATTGTTGTAGTTGCCGGGGGCCGTGGGGCGAGTCAGTACCTCTACCTGGGGGCCAGACTCTGACACCGGTGCGGGCTGGATGGCGGGCTGTGCCGGTGCGGGTGCCGCAGGCTCGGGGGCCGTAATCGTAGATGACGGCTGGGGCGTCAGTAGCGACTCTGCGGAGGTTTCTACGGGTACCACTTCAGCGGCAGGGCTGTCTTCATCGGTGGCGATCGCCGGTGGCGGCATCACGAGTCCACCACTTAGGATCCCCAATCCTCCGGCCACCGCTAAAGCCTGCAACACCTTCGGGAAAAATATAGACCCTAATGTGGCTCTACTGGAGAATGTCTCCGAACCCATGGTTACTACTCCGTCAAATGCCATAACAAAACCTTACACATTCTAGCGCCCATAACCCAGTTGAATTTCGCCGGGAGCAAGTTCCCGAATCAATTTGGTTTCTGGCGTCTGCACCTTGAGGGTGCCCTGTTCTGAGACGCCCATGACCTGGGCTGGGTGCCCGTCCAGGGTAACCCATTGCCCCATATTTACCAGATGCGTTTGGTAGCGATCGCACAGGGCCGCATTCCCCTGCTGTTGCCAGGTATAAACCCCCTGGAGAATCCCCCGCAGGGCGATCGCAATCAGGTCCTCCAGACATGCCAAGTAAGGGCTGAAAGGTTTCCCAGGCCTGGCCTTAAGCCACGGGCCTAGGGCAATGCCTGGGGCGGGAACAGGGTTAGACCAATTCAGCCCCACCCCCACAACAGCGACCGATAGGGCTTCGCTACCCGTATGGGTTTCCGTCAAAATCCCGCCGAGCTTCTTGCCCGTCAACACCAAGTCATTGGGCCACTTAATTTGAGCGGGAATATCCAGGCCATTTAAAGCGGTCACAAGTCCCCAAGCACTGGCTAAGGTCAATAGGATGCCATCGGCGAGGGGCAGATCAGGCTCTAGCACCAGCGAAAGATAGACGCCCCCTGGTGGCGAGGTCCATGGGCGGCTCCATTGCCCCCGCCCGGCTTGCTGCTGTTGGGCCAGCACCACGGTTCCGGCTCCGGCCCCAGCTTTAATCAGCTCCCAAGCCTGGGTATTGGTGGACTTTAGGGACTCAAAGTAATGGAGATCCAACTGGGGTTTAATTGCCCCTAAGGTAGGCAAAATCCCGAGCTGCGCTGCTGGTTGGTCCAGAGTTGTTAAAATCCGTTGGAGATCCACAGGGTGATGATGGACGATCGCCCGCAGATTACCACAGCAAGTCCTAACAGGGAATGCCTTCACCCCCTCACTCCTAAGCCCTGCGGGCAGGCTCCGCCTTTCTTGAATGCCTTTAGGCTATACACCCCTTCACCTCTTCACCCCTATGGCTCCCACCTGGCACTGGCAAACCTGGAATGATCATCCTTATTTAACCGTCAGTCTGTTAGCAGACTGGTCCCATGGCTTTTTTACCAGCCAGTCCTGGCCCCATCCCCCTGAAATCCTTACCCAGGGACTCGACGAGGCGGCCCAGGTGTACCGAGTTAAGCAGGTCCATGGCAACCAGGTCCTGAGTCCTGAAGAGATCGCCCCCGCGTCACCCGACATTGCCCCGGCTGAGTCCCCTCGCCCTGAAGCCGATGGGGTCGTGACCCTGGCTTCAGGGCAAGCCGTCTGGGTCTGTAGTGCCGACTGTACCCCCGCCCTCATTGCGGATCAGGGGACGGGGCAGGTGGCAGCGGTCCATGCCGGTTGGCGGGGCACCGCCCTGAAGATTTTGCCCACCACTATTGCCCGGCTGCAGGATCAGGGTAGCCGTCTGGAAGATTTGCGGGTGGCCTTAGGCCCCGCCATTGCCGGGGAGGTCTATCAGGTCAGCACCCACGTCGCCACTGAGGTAGGCCGCACCGTGGCTCCACTCGCCATTGACGACCCAGCGGTGATCGCTGAACTCCAAGGTTGGGAACCGCCTCCCCTATTGCCAGATTCCACCCCTGGGCGATCGCGTCTCGATGTGCGCCAGGTCAATTGGCGACAGCTCACCCAGTTGGGATTAGCACCAGAGCAGGTGGCGATCGCCCCCCACTGCACCTATCAA
>JAQCKL010000272.1 GCA_027592485.1 Cyanobacteriota bacterium | reverse complement strand
CCACAGCCCAAGTAGCCCTATCCAACGCGATGGGGCTACTTGGGCATGACTTAGTCTAAACACCAGGAAAACAGGAACAGTACCCTTTGCCATTGGGACGGGGATTCCGAATGACCATCGGGTTGGAATTATGGCTGAGCATCCGGTAGCTGGCGCTGCAGGGCCGCGAGGGCGGCCCAACGGTGATCGACAGGGGAAGATGACGATTGGGCTGGAGCCTCCTCGATGGCAATTCCTTGGCAGTCTGCGTCACAAATTTGACGCTGGGGCAATGCTAAACAGAGCTGCTCATATAGCCAGGTGTCGGGCTCAAAATAGCCGTGGGGTGACAGGGTTTCGACCAGTTCCTCGACCCCTACCTCTCGTTCTAAGGGTTCTTGCTCCGCAACAGCGGTCTCCTCTAACCAGATCAGCTCGGAGGTATCTAAGGACAAGCGGTGGTTATAGCATTGCAAGCAGCGATCGCAGGTCAGCGTCACAATCGTGTCCGCCTTGCCCTTGACCTCTATGTAGGTTTTGCAGTGACTAACTGACAGCTCGCCGCGAATCGGCACCAAAGTTTCTAGGGCCGAAAGGTGGGTCTCAAAGGACAGTAGCCGGGTCTGATGGACGGCATTCAACAAATGGGGAACATAAATCGCTTTCATCAAACCCTCCCTCTTCTTCTCTAGACACCCAGGCCAGACTCACACCGCCTAGGAATCAACGCTAGATTCGTCCGCAGATTCGTCCGCAGGCACTGGGCGCACAATCAAATGTCGCTCAGGCTCCCGGCCACGGCTAAAGGTTTCCAAACCCTCGTAGGCTTTCAACAGTTGGTGCATCTGCCGCCGTTCTGCCGAAGAGAGGCCAGCCATTTCATACTCTGCATCTGTCGCTTTGACTTGCTTGGCGGCTTCTGCTGCCATCGCCTCAAGCTCGGCGTAGCGCTTCGCCCGGTGACCCGCCAATTCCAGGGTATAGGCCTGCTGTTCCTCTGGGGCGCGTCCCAGGTTCAAGGTGGTATTGGCCAGATATTGCATGGCGTCCAGCACCTGCCCTTTTTCCCCCAAGAGGCTAGAAATTTGCTCAGGGGCTAAGGATTGCTCATCAATGGTGAGCCAGCAGCTAGATCCTTCATCGTCGGCGACCCGTGCGGCGCTGACCTGGGTAGACACCCCTTGGATCGCTAGAAGATTCTCAAGCCACTGAATTCCGATTTGCTGACTTTGTTCGCCCATCACTTAAGAAGCCTTTTCTTTTTTCTTGGCACGACCCGGCTCAAAGGGCAGGGTTTTACGCCCGTCACCCCCGTCACCGCCTGGAGGAGCCTTGGCGGCTTGCTCATCCACGATCTTCTGGAGGTTCTCAGGCAAGGGCTCCCGAGACAAAATAAAGGTCTGCACCGTTTGGAAGATATTGGCAATCAGCATATACATCAGCACCCCAGCCGGTAGGGGGAAGAACAGGAACATTCCCGAAAAGATAATCGGGGTGAACTTGTTGATGGCATTTTGCTGGGCATTATCGCCGCTGGTCTGGCCCTGGCCAGTGAGTAATTGGTTGACATAAAGGCTGACCCCAAAAAACAGGATCATGAACAAGATGTCCCAATGGATCGCCCCATCATCCCCAGTTACCCCAATCCGACCCAAGGCTTGGATAAATAAGAAGCCTTTGTTGGCGGCCAGTCCATTGACCTTGGCTTGTAAGGTGACGTCTCCTGGGGCGATCGCGGTGATGTGACCATTGGCATCCACATCCACCAGTTCTTGACCCTTACTCACTTCCCAATAGGTCTCTAGGGGCGCGACACCCTCATAATCTTCACTGAGCTGCGCTAAGGTTTTACCCTGATCAGTCTGTAAGGAGACATCGGCTTCCTCCCCGACGATCAAACGGTTACCTGCGGGTAACACTGCGGATACCGGGAAGTGAGCACCGTCAGTGATGTAAATGCTCTTGGGGCCGGTAGAGAAAGCTTGATGTTGAACCTGCTCAACGGTGTCTTGGGGCAGGATGTTGATGTTGATCGGGTAGGCTACATCCGCAAAGGGCGAGCCCCGCAAGGTAGCAAACAAGGCAAACAGGATGGGCATCTGCAAGACAACCGGAAAGCACCCTGCCAAGGGGTTGCCAAAGTCTTTGTAGACCTTGCCCATCTCCTCTTGGAGTTTGCCAGCGTCATCCTTATAGCGTTCCTGAACTTCCTTAACTCGCTTCTGCATGGCTGGCTGGGCCACCTTCATGCGCCGCATGTTGCGGATAGAGCCCGCGTTAAGGGGGTATAGCGAAAACCGAATTACTAATGTCAACGCCACAATTGCCAACCCATAGCTCGGCACAATCCCGTAGAAAAAATCTAGGATTGGCAGCATGATGTTGTTGGTAATAAACCCAATCCCAAAATCCATGCGCACTCTACCTCAAACAGCCTGCTATTTTCAACATTGAAATCAAACCCGACCCTACTGTATCGAAAAGCGTCGCGTCTTGGGATATTCCCTTTTGTACGGGTAACCCCAGTTCTGACCCAGGATCAGGTGAACCGCAGGGCTGGGGTTTATAAATTAGAGGCAATCTGCTCAGGTCTTACGCCGCAACCTTGGCGGTGCTAGTACCGATTTTGCCGTTGATGTAGTCGGCGACCTCTCGGAATTTTGGCAAGGCCCGGAATTCTAAACGACTCCCATCATTAAGGGTGACCACCATATCGCCCCATAGGCCCAGACCCCGAGGCACGGTCACAATGGATTTGATCTCGTTATAGATGATGTCGGAGCGGGTGCGCCCCATCCAGCCGCCGGTCACGGAGATGCGGCGGCTGGTGATGCGATATCGCAGCCACAGTGCTCGGGTAATCGCCCCTACGGTCAAGGGAATACAAACCACCGTTAACGCTAAAAAGGCATTGAGGATCAGGTCCCCAATGTGAGGACCGCCCTCATAGTAAACATCCTCACGGATCCCCATCTAGCACCTCATGCTCAAGTAACAACTGTCTTAATTGTTGCAAAAGTTGCTCATAATCGCATTGAATTGCGGGCGATCGCACCACAATCACCACGTCTAGGCTGCTTTTGAGCCGTGGCAGTAAGCTCTGCACAGCCGCACTGACGCGCCGTTTCAACTGATTACGGATGACGGCCCGCTTGCTCACTTTCTGGCTGACAGTGATGCCAAAACGAATGGGTATATCCCCTCCCCCATGGGGCCGGGGACGAATGCCGACAACGAGGCTAGGGGAACTAACCCGCTTGCCAAATCGACGAACCGCAACAAAATCACGGTTCCGGGTCAGGCGATGATGTTTAGGAAGGGCCAAGGGCTTAAAAAGCACCAGCCCCCACTAACAAACAGAGGGGGCCGGTGCCTAAAGATGCATTAAACAGCTAAGCGCGCTCTTCCTTTGCGGCGGCGGGTGGTAATGACCCGACGTCCGGTGGCGGTACGCATGCGGGTGCGGAATCCAGATGTGCGCTTACGCTTACGGGCGGTTCCACCAAATGGGCGTTGAGTCATGACTTCCTCCGAATAAAACTAGGAGACCCCATCAAGTGGTCTGCCAAAACAAAACCTGATTACCAAGAACAGCATGGATCAGATGATGGGCGATACTGGACTCGAACCAGTGACATCCTGCTTGTAAGGCAGGCGCTCTACCAACTGAGCTAATCGCCCCCAAAGGGTTCTGATCACGCAGGCCCACTATAGTACCTTAATCTGCACCCCATCACCAAGAAATTGCCAATTGTCCACTCGGTCGACCCATGTCGCTAAGCAGCTTACCTGGCCTGCTGTCTACTTAGCCAATGGCCAGAAAAGACGAGACCCTCAGGGGCGGGTTTTGTTGATATAGCGCTGGCCACTTTGCTTAGCACATTCTTCTGGGTTAGTTAGAGTTGGACAGCCCAGTCAGTTATCTTTCACCCACCCAAATGCAATCGCCATGGGCACTGACGACCCGACCCAACGCTTTTCCAACCGTGTTGTTGACTATGTCAAATATCGCCCCACATATCCCCCTGATCTAATCGCTGCGCTCAAGGCGAAAATGCCAGCAGGGGCAATCACTGCTGATATTGGAGCAGGCACCGGCATCTTTACTCGCCTCTTGCTCGATCAGGATTTCACTGTGTTTGCGGTGGAACCGAACTCAGCTATGCGCCATCAGGCTGAAACTGACCTCAGGGGCTATCCGGCCTTTCACTCTGTTTCGGGCCAAGCCGAAGCGACCACTCTCTCCGTTCAAAGTATTAACCTCATCACCTGTGCCCAAGCCTTTCACTGGTTCGCTACCCCGGCAGCTGTGGCGGAATTTAGGCGCATCCTCCGGCCCGGCGGCGCAATTGCCCTCATTTGGAACCAGCGCCGCACGGTCGGTAGTGCGTTTGCTCGGGGCTACGAAGCCCTCCTGTGTCAATATGCCACCGACTATATCAGCGTGCGCCACGAAAACATTACGGTCGATCTGATCAGTCAACTGTTTAGCGGCTTTAACCTCACCACCACCGCGTACGACAATGCTCAAGACCTCTCTTGGGCAGGGCTGAAAGGGCGGCTAGAGTCTTGCTCCTACTGTCCGCCGATCGATCATCCCCACTACGGACCGTTGCTAGCCCATCTCCAGAAATTGTTTGTGGACCATGCTCAGGTCGGTCAGGTGCAGATTGCATACGACACGCTGGTTTATTGGCTGAGATCCGGTTAATAAGGGCAACCGTTCTACCCCGATGATCAGGATTGAAGGTCTGACTTCACATCTAGACCCTGCCGCACAATCCATAACTAGGGAGCAGCGATCTCTAAAATGACTCGTTAGAATGGTATCTAAATATACTGTTTTAAATCTTGGCGATTCCCATGCAGAAGCGATTTCACTCCACTTCGACTCAGTCTTTCCATAGCCCGCTAGGCAAAAGGCTGCGGCAGTACTGGCAAACCCTTTTAGGCTTCATGGTGCAGCGTTCCTGCGATGCGCCCCAATTTTCTGCAAATCCCTTCCAGCGTCGTTATGCCGCCAAGGCTCGGTTCTACTCCTATCTCCCGCCCAGCGAAGAACAGCGGGATTGGCTAGAGCAGATTTACCACCAGTCGTAGTGCCCTTGCCCCTGCCCATGGAGAAGCGATCGCCCTGACACAAAAGTTATCTCTGTCGCCTCAAACCCCCTTCAAATCCATGGATTTGGAGGGGGTTTGGCTAGGAATGTTCAGCGGCAGAAGGCCGACAACCTCGCTCAAGCTAAGGACTGTAGCCCCTAACACAGCTCGTCAAAATTTGAATGTATACAGTATGCAGGATTGGCTGAGTCGGCTTGATTTGTCTCTGGATGGGAAAGGGCGATCGCGACCTTGTGCTGTAGGTGACAAACCTGATCGGGCAGCCCCGATAGCGTCATAAAAATCAACTTGGCGTATGGGCTGAGTTGATTGCAACGGCTGTGGAGCAAGGGTTGAGTCACCACGGGTAGGGTTTGGTGTGCTCCAGGCCGTGAGGGTTGGTGTGAGGAAAACTATTCTCGGGAGGATTGTGATGAGTCAGAGTGATATCGAGCTGGGGCAAAGACCGTCTGGGGGAGCACCGCCGCCCTACTCAGGATGGCAGGCCGCGATCGCCCAGTATTTTGATTTTGATCGGTATAGAACCAACTTTCGCACCGAGATCTTGGCCGGGCTCACCACCTTCATGACCATGGCCTACATCCTGGTGGTGCACCCGCTGATTATGTCGGATGCGGTGTTCTTGACCGAGCCAGGGGACCTGTTCCGAGAGCTGATCGTAGTGACTGGGATTACCGCCGCGATCGGCACCCTGGTCATGGGTCTCTATGCTAAATACCCCTTTGTGCTAGCACCGGGCATGGGTACGAATGCCTTTTTTGCCTATTCCGTGGTTTTGGGACTGGGCATTGACTGGCGGGTGGCCCTGGCCTGTGTCTTGATTGAGGGGCTGATTTTTATTGCCTTGACCATCACTGACATTCGTCGCCATTTAATCGCGGCGGTTCCTGCCTGTATCAAAGCCTCCACCACCGTGGGCATCGGCATGTTCTTGGCCTATATCGGCCTGAGCGGGGACACGGCCTTTGGCGGGGCGGGCCTGATTGTGGCTAATGAAGTCACCAAAACCACCTTTGGCAGCTTTACTCAACCGGCGACGCTATTGGCCACCTTTGGGATTTTTCTCTCCGCCTTCTTTATGATCCGGCGGATTAAGGGGGCACTGCTCTGGGGAATTGCGGGCACCGCGATTTTGGGTTGGGTGTTTGGGGTGGCTGCGGCCCCCAGCGGCATCATTGCGATTCCGGTGTTTCCGTCTCATCTTTTTGGTCAGAGGATGTTTGAAAAGTCGGTCTTGAAGTAATAAAAGCTCTCAGGGTATAAGTTGCGACAAGTAAA
>JAQCKL010000271.1 GCA_027592485.1 Cyanobacteriota bacterium | reverse complement strand
CGAATTTGGCCATGGGCATCGGGCTGGTGATGGGGGGGCAATTGTATGACTGGGGCCTATCCTTTGCGGGGGCAGCGGCGATTGGGGCGGGCTATTTGGTTCTCTGTGGTGGGGCGATCGCCCTCTACGCCCGGTTTACTAACGTTGGCAGGGGGTGATGGATATCTTTTGCGTCACCCTGCATCAGCCCCAGCCCCCATTAGGTGATTTGGGCTGGCGGGTAAGGCGATCTCGTTGTCGATGGACGATCTCCCGTCGCCTAAGTTAATCCCAATGCGCCACGAATTTTTGACGGTCACTATCCACTTATGGGGTTTGCGGGGGTGACTTGCTCTGAGAACCCCCGATTTCTGCGAAGCTTTACTTACCAGCCAAATGCTGACTTCAGACCTCCCCATCCACTAGAGAACGTATTTTTAACTGTATTGGCAGCATTATTAAAGGTTTGAGTGACAGCCCGCTTCCCTGTTTCGTAAGCTCTGGTCACAGTTGTTTTGACAGTGTTGTATGCCTGCTTTACGCCTTGAACTACATTGCTGACAATACGCTTGCCTGTTTCGATAGCGTTGCTGACAAACTGCTTAGCACCGTTGATGATGTTGCCAACTGCGCGAACCGCTTTGTGGGCATAACTGGCAACTTTACCAGCTACAGCTGCAGCTCTTGATCTGGCAGTTTGATAAGCAGCCTGAGCCGCAACTTGCATCTTCTGTTTAGCCTGCTGAACAACTTGTGTTGTTCTTCTCTGAACTTCTTGCTTAAAGCTCTGATAGGCAACTTCTGCTTGCTGAACAGTATTTTTCGCCGTATTGTAAATTGCTTTGGCTTTAGCTTTGGCAGCCTCTGCCTTTTCTTTTGCAGCCCTTAAAGCATCTAATGTACTCTCAGAAAGAGCATCAAATGAATTGGCTGTTGACTCAATACCTTGTCTTACTCTTCGGTTGGTTTCTTCATACAGATATATTCCAACATCTGGCAGATCATTTAGCAGGGGCTGGGGAACAAGAAACTTACCAACGCCACTTCTAAGACCCTCAATCCCCAATCTCTTAGAAATTTTGCCTGCTCGTTCCCAGAAACCTCTGTCGCCAACGTCTTCCAATGCTATACATTCAGTATTTGGGTCACTTAGAATTAGATCCAAGTGATTATCTAACGGGTTATTACTCCTATTGTCAACAGAGTAAATATTGCCAGGCAAGAAACTATATCCTGCATACGACACCAAATCATCTTCATTGACATAGTGAGTCACATTTCCGGAATGCTCTTTCCCAAGAAAGAACTTATTGATCCCTGGAGAATTAAAGGTGACTGTTTCATTGACGAGTGGAGAGTAGTGAAGACTTGTGTACTGTGCTAGTGCCCCACCCAAACTATGACCAATTACTGTTGTATTGCCATTCCCTTTATCTCTCATCCACAAATCAACACCTTGCAGGACAGCACTGTTGAATTGGCCTGTGCCGACACCTCTTATGTCTACATCTGTAATTAAGTCCTGAAATGTAGTGGGCTCTGTCCCTCTAAATACGAGTACAGGAGGCTTATCCTCTTTAACTAAACCTATGGCATACAATCCATTGACCGATCTGAATACCTTATCAACTTTGTATCCCCCATGGACAATGTCACCTTCATTATGGTCATTGTATGACTCCTTTTTTGCCAAGAACTCATACTCAAAATGGCGCTGTAGTTTGTTGCTGTCGCTGTTCCATTCCGGTGTGGATTTTTTCGCTAAGCTAGGAGTAGCAAAAATAGACTGTAAGCTTATGGTCGACTTCAACGGAGCATTGTCGAGCTGCAAAGCAGCTTGCTTAAGTAATTCTTGTTGCTTTTCTCGTAGACGCCTTATAGCCTCAGCTTTTTTCAGATCTTCCTCTATTCGTTTAGCTTCTTCTTCGGCACGACGTAGCTCTTCTTCAGCACGACGGGCTTCCTCTTGAGCACGTCGAATTTCCTCTTGACGCTTTCGCTCCTGCTCTGCCTGCTCTGGCGAGTTATCAATGTAGCCTGCCCACATCCAGTGGTTAGTGCCCGCAATCTTGTACCAACGGCGTGAGCTCCCTACAAAGGGTTCAGGCACATAGCCACCATTGTTCTCATAGGCATCAAAGGTGACGGATGTGCCAGGATATCGAATGCCAACCTGGCTAAATCCAGTGCCGGGGCCAGAACGAACCCGTTGGAATCCAACAGAGGTAACATACCCAGCATTCATCACCCTGCCTGTAAAAGGCGGTACCGCGACAGCAACAGCCCGCTCACCAGGGATAAACTCACCCTCTCCACTCCAAGTGGTTGGAGATGCAATCGGTACAGGTTGATAGGTTTCAGGCACAGTCTGCTTAGCCAAACTAACCGCAGCCGCTAAATTGATCAGCCCTTCACCCGTCTCGGTATCCCAGCCCTCGGTATCCAGATCCAGAGCTGTCTGCTTCAAAATTTCTTTGACTTGGGCAAAGTTCAACCCTGGGTTAGCGGCCCAAACTTGAGACACTGCTCCCGTAACCTTGGCGGCGGCTACGGATGTTCCGGCCATTGTGCCAATTCCAAAATTCAGTGGCAGGAAGGCGTCTTCCCCCTCTTCAGATTCAGGTTCCGCCTCAAAGCCTGATTCGGTCAACAGTTCTTCGGCCTTAACTAAGATATCCGCAGCATCCTCATCAAAGGCATTAATAAACTGATCCAATGCATCAACTTGTAGACCATATAAGCCATCAATGTATTCCATCCCCAGCTTTTGGCTGGCCGCCGTCAAGTAATCCTCTAGGGCTCGATCAATGGCTTGAGTGGCTTCTTCATAAGCCTCGCTTTCTTCTGGCGATAGATTGTCTAAGTCACTTTCGTCAAAGTCCTCTGCTTCATCAGCAGGCCCGAAGACTTCCTCAAAGGTCTGAATCAGATTAACGGTCATTTCATCGTCAGGAACCTCCTCTTCTTCAAGCAGTTCCTGAACAAAATCACCATCCCCTACGGTTGACAACATGGGGGTAGCAACGGAACCACCCATAGCCATCAGGTCTAGCCCATAACCAAAACTGGAGTAGTCAGCCTTACTGCCATAGTCGTTGCTGGCACCTACGGTGATGAGGTTGTCAAATTCTTGGGAAGCTTGGCCCAACGCTGACATTGTGCCGCCATCATTGCCCGCTGCAACGACGACTAAGACGCCATTTTGCCGAGCATATTCCAACGCCTCACGCTCAGCCGGGGTAAGTTCATAGCGAGTAGAGACATTGCCCTCAGCGTCAATCTGTGTCAGATCAAAGCTCAGGTTCACAACTGCATTTGGCTGCCCAGATTCCTTCGCAGTATCAACAAACTCAGTTAGCGATTCTGCCCATCGACCAGACCCAACAGCACGTCCCAACCAAATCGGGGCGTCATCGTTGATTCCATCGATCCCAATGCCATTATCCCGCGTTGCGCCAATGAGCCCCAGGATGTGCGTCCCGTGCTCATTACCTTCACCATCCTGGAAGAGAGGATTATTATCCCCATCCACGAGATCACGTCCCAGAATAATTCGCGAATGGTCAATATCTGGGTTGCTGTCATTAAAACCAGTGTCAATAATACCAATCAGCGGTTGGTTCTCAGCCGCCTCATTAAATTCCAGAGAGGCATCAGCATAGGCAAGAATTTGATGCCCCATGTCTGTGTCACGCCAATCGACATCGGCATCTAACACATCATCCAAGAGCACTGCTTCTGCGTAGGCTCCTGTGACTTGGAAGATAAGGTCGTTGTAGTCTTCATCGGATGCCTTATCAACTCGCATATCCTCAAAGACGAAGACTTTACCACTACCCGTAGCATCCGCAATCTGCCCAGTAGCAAACATGTCATCAGGATTAGCAGTAGCCAAAGAAAATAGCGGGGTCTTTGCTCCACTGATACCTGGGTTGTTTGCTACTTCAGCCACTTCCCCATTCGGCACTAGCATAAAGCTGAAGCGCTCGCCCGCCTTCATCTGAAAGGTTTTCGCCCCCAGGTAATCGCCACGATTCCAATCCTGCTCCCCCAGTGCCCCCGAGAAGCGGGCTCCTTCCGCTTTGTCAGAGATGACGATGTAGCCCATCTCCGACTCACTCAGGGCGCGATCTGCCGCCATTTGGATAAACGCCTCTGAACCGGGCTCCAGTAACTCCATCCCCTCCAGGCTGAAGATCGCCAGTTCCCCCTCATAGCCACCGCCATCGAACAGGTAGTCAATGGTGACTTCCCCAGACTCCCCTACGGTGAAATAGCCCGACTCAAACTGGAACTCCACCGCCAGATTGTCGATGAAGGAAATGTCCTCAAGTTCCCCATCGGTGAGGTCATCGCCGTCCGGCAGGTCAGTATCCACCGGGTCAAAGCCCTCGTCAAAGTCCCCCTCTTCCCCGAAATCTAGGTTCAAATCCGCCATGTCAGGCGCGTCTTCCCCCACATCCACCAGGCCACTGGGGGTCAAAATCGGTTCCAAAATGAAGGTTTGGTGTAGGTCTGCTTGTAACCGTCCCTTGAGCGGAGTCGAAAGGGACATTCTGGCCGGGTTTTGGCTTCGACTCCGCTCAGCCAGCGTAGTTCCTGGAACGGTTACGTCTGCTTCAGGGGCAACTTTGGTTTGGCCAAAACCTTGAGCGGGTTGGCGACGTTGACGCAGGGCTGCAAACAGATTCATGGGGAGACTCCCGATCGCTGGAGAAGTGGATGAACAGAACCGACTGTTTCCATCTCTGAAATCAGCGGCGTGAATTATGCAACTTGAAAAAATGTTGCGGAATTTTGTAAAGGGGGGGGGCTGAATTTCCGCAGTTGTCAGTAGGTCTTCGTACTGGCTAATACTGAGGACGCTAACCCAGCTTCTGTAAGCAGCGCAAGACCTGAAAGTATAAAGTTTTCATGAACTGTCCGGTCCTTTCGCTGCTCTGAAAGCCTTGCCAGAAAAGGATTTCGGCCTTCATTTAAACAAGTGAATCAGAAAAAATGAGCCGAAAAATGAGCCGACGCCGCCAAAAAGTGAGCCAAAAAATCCGTGCTTCTACGGATCGGCCATCCGTAGATCTCAGTACAAGGTTAGGTATGGAATATTCTGGCCCTAATTCAGCAAACTGGCTCTGTCCAGATCTGCGTCTCCATTGGCGACTGGTTCGCAGTCGCAGTGGAGAAGGCTGTTTTTTGCGGGGTCGAGAAAGTGCCTGTTCCTTCCGATTTGACAATTCTGAAGGTTACGCCCTAGCCCGATTTAGTGGGAGCTGGACTGTGCAAGAGGTGCAGGATCAGTGCAGGGTTGAATTTGGTGAGGCAATCCCGTCTGATTTTGTACTGACGTTAATTTCAAAACTTCTAGATTTAGGCATCCTAGCCCCTAAGGAGGATGTGCCACAGGATCGGGAGACCGGGGATACCCCCGTTCCTACGGCCTCCCCGAGATCGCAGGCGATCGCCCTTCAGCCCGGTTGCCGCTGGACCCACCAGCGCGACGGCCACTGGATTCTGGGGGATGCTGAGGGATTGCACCATCTGCAAGTCAGCCCCAAGGACAAGGCGATCATTGACTGCATTGGCAAGATGCCTCTCAGCGCCATTGCCCAGCAAACAGGCTGTGCGCCCCAACGGGTCAAAACCCTGTTAAACCTGCTGGCCCAAGCCCAGTTGCTAGCAGGCGTTGAGCCCCCCGCCCCCCCTCGCCGCCAGTTCACCCCCCTGCAACTGCTGTATTTCAAAAAAGCGCTGCTTAACCCCGATCGCTGGCTAGGCCGTCAGGTTGATCGCTGGCGCTGGCTAGGGCGACCGGGGATGGGGGTCGGCCTTGGGTTGGGGCTGGTCTTCACCGCCCTATTCGCCCTCGCCCATCGTCCTGAGCTAATGCTGTTTGGCCAACGGCTGCTGCAAACCTACGGTTGGGGGCTGCTGCTGCCCTTTGGGTTGCTGTCCATGGCGGTGGTGTCCCTGCACGAGCTGGCCCACGCCTTGACGTTGAAGCATTTTGGCGGTGCCGTGTCAGAGATGGGGCTGCTGTTTATGTGTTTGATTCCTGCGGCCTACACCAACAGCAGTGATTCCTATCAGATCAGCAACCGCCGCCGCTGCTGGGTGATTGGGGCGGGGGTGCTGTGTCAGGGGGTGATTGCCGCGATCGCCTTTTGGCTCTGGTTTGCCACCGCCACCAGTAGCCCCCTCCATACCGTTAGCTACTTGCTGCTGGTGGCGGCCCTGTTCACCGTGGCCCTGAACCTCAACCCCATGGCTCGGTTTGATGGCTACTACCTGCTCAGCTCCGCCACGGGGGTACGCAACCTGCGGCCCCGCTCCTTTGTGTTCTATAAAGCATTGCTCCAGCGCCAGCCCAGCCCCGAACGGGGCCGCGATCGCTGGATTTTAGCCGCCTATGC
>JAQCKL010000270.1 GCA_027592485.1 Cyanobacteriota bacterium | reverse complement strand
CATGGCACTCACCGGAGATGGGAAATGCTTCTAGCTTATGTCTTAATGCAATTGGCGACTGCTATATCCCGTGCTGATTAACGAGGCGACCAGCGGCTACCCCCTGATGCTCCAAATGCGGGCCGGTAATAGTCATCCCGGCAAAGGGGTGACGGCTCTATTGCGGTGGCTATTCTGGCACTTGCGTCGGGCCTGACCTCAGGTGCGGATTGTGCTGAGAGCCGATAGCGGCTTTTCTTTGCCTGAACTGGTCTGGCTCTGCGAGCGCTCTGGCGTCGGTGATGTCATAGGCTACCGGTGTAATGCGATGCTAAGGCGCAAAATCCAACCGTTATTGGAGCAGGCTCGAGTGGTCGCTTGTCTGAATGGAGCGGGTTAGGGATCAGAGCGATCCGAGAGGTCCTAAGCAAAGGGGCCAGCGCTATATCAGTACACCGGTGAGATTTCTGATGTTGCCGTTGCGCATTCTGGGTCGTCCCTGTCTTCGCATTAACGTCAGCGCTATGGTGGCCTTCACCTTAGGAATGGGGATGGCAATTTTTTTTTTACAATGCCTAGGGAATGTTTGCGGCGCTCGATCCCTAGACATCTCCTTCAACTGAGCTTTAATCGGAGAAGATTACCCATGGCAGAGGTTAATTGTGCAGCGGATTGCACCAATGGTTGCATCCTCGGAGAGGATTGCCCTAACCAGGAATATACCCAGCAGGCCGCTCGCTTCATTGAAAATACCTCCCTCGACAAAATTCTGGAAATGGCTGATGAGGCTGTCAGGCGGAAAATGATTGAGCGGGCTTCCCAACCCCGAAAGTGGATCATTCCCGAAGATTAAATTGAGTTCTAGGGACCCAAGGGGGGGTTAGGGCAAGTCTTCTGGCGCAGTGATCGTCTCTTGGGAAGCGGTGATGGGACGCTGCAAGGTCATCTTGTGGCTCTCCTCTTGGGTGGCTAAATCCACTGCGATCGCTTCAAAGCGCACCTCTAGACACCCCATGGGAACCTGGAGTTGTAATAACGCCTCTAATTGGCCCTCCACAGAGGGGGTCCAGTTCATGAGCCAGCGGGGTTTTTCGAGTAGGCTGCGGTTCTGGATGTCGGTCATCCAAAATTTGACCGCCAAGCGATGGGGGAAGGGCGGCAGGCTGACCGTTAGGCTCAGGGGCTTGCCCGCAACCAGGGTGGCCTCGGATAACTCGATGTGGGGGACCGGTACCACCAAGGTCTCCAGCTCATCAGGTGTCTCTGGATTAGAACTAGAACTTGGATCTGCCGTGCCGAGACCTTCGGTAGACCCGTCTAGGGACGGTTCGGGCTCGTCGTAAATGACCACCTCGTGGCTAGGGGCGGTCACCGCCACCGTGGGAAGCGGCTCTACGGTGGGCAGATCCAAAGATGGAGCCCCTTCCTGATTAAGGTCAGCCTCAACCCCTGCCGCCGCCATTTCTCGCTTGAGGCCCGCCGCCGCAGAATGTCCGTCCTGGGCTAGGGCAGTCAATCGTCCCCAAAACCGATCCTTGAGGTTCAAGGCGGTGAACTCAGCGTCGGGAACCAAACTGGGCACCTGGGCGATCGGCTCGTCAATGGCCTCGGCGTCTTGACGGATGCCAGGGGGAGTATCAAGGCTCGACGGCTCTTGTTCTTGAGTCGCTTGACCCGAAATAGGCTTGCCCAGGAAGGGGAGTTGTAGGGTGCGCTCTGGTTCAGGCTCAGCGCCCTGATGGGCACCTAGGGCCGCAGAGGCTCCCACCTGGGACTGATGTCCCGCATCACGAGGCGCGACCAAGGGGAGCTCTAACGCTTTTTGAGGGCCCTGGGGTGCTTTAGGGGCTGGGCGAACGGGTTGGTTCGGGAGGGTCGGCAGGGCCAGGGATCGGGGCAAGCGATCGCCAGGGGCAACCGACTGAATTTGGGGTGGCAGGGTCAGACCCGAGGCAGGTAGATAAATCAGCCGGAAAGGCACTTCCCGAACCGTTGGCATGGCCAAGGGCGCAGTTTTAACCGTCTCCTGCCCTAGCTGCTGTGCCTCTGCCGAGGCTGCGGACTCAGAGCCTACAGGATCCGCTATCCCTGTCTCTAGGGCGTCCTCTTGAAAAGTCAGCCCAGCCTCGCCCCTTTGGGTGACCGCGTCTAAAAGACTGTCCAAGTTGGTGGTAACCGTAAACCCCTGAATGGCCATCACTTGGGGGGCATCGACGGTTCCCAGCCACAGGCTCATTTCGCCCACCAGCAGGCGAGTGCCCGAGACATCCGGCACGGGGATGGTGATTGCAAAGGCGGCTGGCAAGGTGGTCCAACTCAGCGATCGCGACAGTCGAGCGACGACCTTGCCCTGATCCGGGTCCCGCAGTTGTAGCCCCAGGGAACCCGCCCCTGGCAGCACCGGTGCCTCTCCCATGGCAATCACTTCCCCCACCAAGGTAATGGGCTGTTGGGGTTGGGCCATCAAGGCTTGTTGATCGAGCCGCAGCCTGAGGGGCAGCGCTCCCAGGGGCTGAACCTCAATTTCAGGGAAATCGTCAGAGACCTGGAGCAATCCGACGGTTGCTTGGGTCGGGGCTGGCGGTGGGGTCGCCCTAGCGCCTGGAACAGATGAGGGGCGTGGGGTTTGTCGTCCTGCGGCTAGGGGCTCGGCCAATGGGTTAGATAGGGCTTGGAGGGAGGTCGGTAGGGGCTCGTCTTCTGGCATGTCCCAATCGGGGAGCCAGTTATCGGGATCATCTTCTACCGGAACCACCCGTAGCTGCACACCGTAATCGAATGGATCGACATGGTCCCCGGAGGGATCAGCGGCACAACAACGGAGGGTCCAGGTGCCTGCCGTCAAATGGGTAAAGGGCAACACCACCATCAACCCATCATCATTGGTGCGCCCTTGCCGCTTGAGGACCCGGCGCTTGGGGGGGATTTGCTCCGCCAAGCGCTGGGTGAGGTGGATATCCACAGGGGTATCGCTATGGCTGGTGTGGGCCACAATCCGATAGCGTCCCTCCAGAATTTCCACATGGGCGGTTTCTAGAGGGAGCCAAGTGCGATCGCCATCTTGCTGTAGCAGAAACTCCCAGTAAGTCATAGCCAAACCTGCCCATTTATAGCGCGGGCCATTTTGATTAGGGTATGCAGCATAGTCCTGCCTAGCACAGATTCAAAATGGCTTGCAGTCTTGTCCTGATCGAACTGGTGACTGCCATCCCAGGTTAATCACAAGGTTTTAGGAAGTATAGCGGTCATCCCTGCCCCTGGGGAGGATTCTGATCAATCCCTATAGATTTCCCCGGCAGACCTAGCCGACAATGCCGCCCGTACGTCAGCTCAGTTCCCGACCCCTGAGGCAATGGGCTACCATGATCTATTGGGATTTTAAATTAAGTGATAAGTAGGCCATGAGCCAAGGCACCCTGTTTGACAAGGTTTGGGATTTGCATACGGTGGGGACATTACCCTCAGGCCAGACGCAGCTCTTTGTCGGGCTGCATCTCATCCATGAGGTCACCAGCCCCCAGGCCTTTGCCATGCTGCGGGAGCGGGGCCTCACGGTATTATTCCCAGAGCGCACGGTGGCCACGGTTGATCACATCGTTCCCACCGAAAACCAGGTGCGGCCTTTTCAAGACGTCCTGGCAGAGGAGATGATGCAGGCCCTAGAGCATAACTGCCAAGACCACGGCATCACCTTCCACAATATTGGCTCCGGCAACCAGGGCATTGTCCATGTAATTGCCCCCGAGCAAGGATTGACCCAACCGGGTATGACCATTGCCTGTGGTGATAGCCATACCTCTACCCACGGCGCGTTTGGGGCGATCTCCTTTGGGATTGGTACCAGTCAGGTCAGGGATGTGTTGGCCTCCCAAACCCTCGCCCTCGGCAAGCTCAAAGTCCGACGAATTGAGGTGAATGGGGCGCTGCCGCCGGGGGTCTACGCCAAGGATGTGACCTTGCATATTATCCGCACCCTTGGGGTGAAGGGGGGCGTGGGCTACGCCTACGAGTACGGGGGCACCACCATTGACGCCATGTCCATGGAAGAGCGCATGACCCTGTGCAACATGTCCATTGAGGGCGGAGCCCGGTGTGGCTACGTCAACCCCGATCAGGTCACCTACGATTATTTGCAAGGGCGGGAATTTGCGCCTAAAGCGGATCAGTGGGAGCAGGCGGTGGCTTGGTGGCAGAGCCTTCGCAGTGACGCCAATGCCGTCTACGATGACGTGGTGCAGTTAGACGCAGCGGACATTTCCCCGACGGTTACCTGGGGCATTACCCCTGGTCAGGGCATCGGCGTGGATGAATCCATTCCGCAGTTGGCCGACTTGCCGGAGGGGGATCGCGCCATCGCCCAGGAAGCCTATGCTTATATGGATCTGCAACCGGGCATGCCGATTTTGGGCACCCCCATTGATGTCTGTTTTATTGGCAGTTGCACCAATGGTCGCATTAGTGATCTACGGGAAGCGGCGCGCATTGCCCAGGGCCGCCAGGTTGCCCCTGGGGTCAAGGCCTTTGTGGTCCCTGGTTCAGAGCAAGTTAAGCAGCAGGCGGAAGCCGAGGGCTTGCACAAGGTGTTTGAGGCGGCAGGGTTTGAATGGCGGCAGGCGGGTTGCTCAATGTGTCTGGCCATGAACCCGGACAAGTTGGAGGGCCGACAAATTAGCGCTTCCTCTTCTAACCGTAACTTTAAGGGCCGCCAGGGATCAGCCTCGGGGCGTACGCTGCTGATGAGTCCAGCTATGGTGGTGTCGGCGGCGATCGCGGGCAAGGTGGCGGATGTGCGATCGCTGTAAGGCACATATCGGCTGCTCAAACAAAGCTTAACGCTCTGTTAACATTGCGATCCCTTCAACTTAATCAAGACCCTTGACCATGGCGGGTAGGTCGGTGTTAGGGACGACATTTAGGGGACGCTAGCGTCCATTGTGGGATTACCCCTATCGCTAAGTCTCATCGCTACATCCTCCGAAGCCACCATTCCATGTGCTTGAGGGATCAGTATGTTTGCCAAATCGTCGGTGTTACCGGGTAAACGGCTGCCCGTCTCGGTGCACCAGGGTTTTGTCGAGGTTTTGGAGCAGCTTTATAGAGAGCGGACGTTAACGGCTTACAGTGCGGGGCGGACGATACCCCTGCCGACAGGCGTCCTATTAATGGTGTGTCGGGGCGTGGTGCAACTCTCAACGATTCAACCGGATGGGGGAGAAACCTTGCTGGGACTAGCGGGTCCCTCAGCACCGATTGGGTTACCTTTGACCACCATTAATCCCTATTGGGCGACTGCCTTGACGGATGTGGATATCTTGCCCCTAGCCATGGCAGAAGTTGAGTCATCCCCCCTATTGATGGCAGGGTTGGGCCACAACCTAATCCTGCGACTCCAGCAAACGGAGGCTTGGCTTGCCATTGCCGGCAAGCGGTTAGTGGTCGACCGTTTGCATCAGCTTTTGGTTCTCCTCGCCCAAGAACTGGGCCAAGTGGAGCCAGGTGGGGTGAGAATTCCGGTGCGTTTGACCCACCATCAACTGGCGACCGCCATTGGTACAACGCGGGTGACCGTGACCCGATTGCTCAAGGACTTTAAAACCCAAGGATGGCTCAAAACCCAACAACGCTACTTCATCGTGAATTGGGATCAACTCAATCTGGCCAACCTGTATTCCTGACCTAGTTGTAGCGGTTCGCAAACAGCAGAGCTCGTGTTCGCAAACAAGGCGATTTTGAGTTCAGATTAAGTGCGAATAAGAAGACCTTCCGGCTCACATTATTTGCGAATGGGCTCAGATTAAATGCGAATAGCTTGCAAACAAGACTTTCGGCTCAGATTAAATGCAAATACCCCGCCTGGCCTACTTTTGGACTATATCGCTCAAAAGTTATGGTTTGAACCTCCCGATCTCTCGTCCACCTGAATTGGTGAACCCTTGCTGTCTCTGAAGAGTGGTTGCCGCTGTCGGACAACTACTCAGTCTTTAGCGATCAAAATTTCTCCGTGTCTAAACAAAGGCCATCCTCTTGATTTAGTTTTGAAATATCCCACAGACCTTTGAGACATTCTCAACTGTAAATTTCGAGCTATCAGCTCAAGCACTAGGGTAAAAACCGCAACGAATGAATAACAACCAGGCTAATCCATAGGTTGCGAGTGCTGCGGTCGGAAGAACAGTTCTCTGGAATCGGGTTCCTTTCGGGCCAAATGCTAAAGAGAGCAAGGTCGTAAGTATCGATAGACTAGAGAAGAGAAGGCCTCCCAAGATAGCAAATAGTGCGGTGGTTCGAGGTCCAGAGATGAAACGGTGAGCTTCCGGGTCTCCCACCCAATATTGCACCGGACCATAAGCTCCTGGGACTTTAAATGCAAATGCAAACCCAATCGTTAGGGCACTGGTCTCTTAACAGGTGATGAACTGAAACCCTTGTGTCGTCAATAGCTCATAGGTTGAGATGG
>JAQCKL010000269.1 GCA_027592485.1 Cyanobacteriota bacterium | reverse complement strand
AAAACCGGCACCTCTAGCCCTGCCTGCCGGAGCTCGATACCCTCGGGCACGGTGGCAACCCCCAGGCGCTGGGCACCCGCCGCCAGGGCGGTGCGGGCAACGGTGACGGCCCCATGGCCATAGGCATCGGCCTTGACCACCGCCAGCAGATCCGCCTTGCCCCCAAGGTGGGCCAATAGCTGCCGCACGTTATGGGCTAGGGCGCTGAGGTCAATCTCGACCCAGGCGCGGCAGTGGCGCATGGCGGCAATCCCTGGGGTTTGCTCCCAACTCAACATGGCTGTTTCCTCCCACCGTGGTTCGTCACCGCTGCGATGCGCCGCGCCCTTTGGGCACCCGCGCTCTGGGGGCTGGATCTGCGCGATCGCGGACAGTTGTGCCTTAGCCTACTGGGGCAACGGACCCCTGACCAGCCCACCCTGGACAGTTTTGTAACAAAATTGTGTCGGTACTCAGCGATCGCCTGGTTATCGAGTACCCGTTGACACTGGTCTGGGCTCACCATTGGCACTATTGGCCCGCCTCTGCTGTCAGCCCCCGATCTGAGATGCGAGGCCGGGAAAAATGCCGGGGATCCCGTGACTTGACCGAGCCCATGGCTCACTCTGCCGGGAGATCGCCAAACTGCTGGCGATAGCGGGCCAACTCCGCCTCTAGCGCCGCGACCCGCTGCTGCTCTAGCTGTAGTGCCTGGGCCAACTCATCAGGAATCAGCAGCTTTTCACCCGTATCGAGGCGATAAAAGCCGATCAGCGTGTCCTCTACGGCCAGTCGTAGCCCCAAGCATGAGCTGATACCGTTAGTGATGGAGACATACCCCGAAGCTTGCCAACGGTAACCCCTCAGCTTCTCCGGAATCCAATCGCCTTTGGGATCAAACAGCCAATACTCTTGCACCTCTAGCTGCTCGTAGAGCGTCTTTTTGAAAGACTGGTCTTGTTCCTGGGTGCCCTCAGAAGTCATCTCAAAAATGACGGTCGGCACCGCCCCCTCTTCCCAGATTTTGTAATGGTCGCGGCCCCCCGGCTCCACGTCAAAAATCACCATCACATCCGGAGCCACCCGCAGGCGCGGCAACCCTTGGGCGTAGTAAAGAAACTGATTGCTGAGAACCGTTGCCCGCTGACCCGCCAGATATTGCCGCAGCACCTCCAGGGTGATCAACATGGCGTAAAGGTGCACAAAGGTTTCAGCCACAGGCTCACCATCAGTGGAGGGATAAGTCGGGATTAGAACCTGAGAGGATAAACCAGTCACGATGGAAGTCCCCAGTAGCTTAAGTGCCCGTCTTGGCCGTGCCCCTTACCGCATCGCCCGCTGGGCCATAGCAGGCTGCCATCATTCTACAAAGTGGCATCAAAGCAGTATTGGATTATTGCTTCCGTTGATTTTCTGATGACGCCGCCTGTAGCCACTGCTCAAATTCCCGCAGTGCCACACTCGACCCCGCCACCCAAGCCCGCTCCACATACTGGGGTAGCACCGCCCTCACATCCACCGTCGGGAACGTCGGGCTGATATCGCGGTCCTCATACCCCGCCGGGGTCAACACATACACCCCCAGCATCCCCTGGCGATAAATCCACACCTCCGGCACCGCCAGGGTTTGGTAAATCGCCAAATCCGTCAGCGAGGTCAGGTCCATCTCAATGGCCAGATCCGGCGGCGGGTCCGTGGCCAAATCAATCCGCTCCTTACCCAAAATCGCCCGCCAATGGGCGATATAAAAACAGGCATCCGGCTCCGCCCCCGCCTGCCGTAACCGCTTCAGCGTCACCGGATCAAAGCCGTGCCAATCTCGGTTTTGATGGCGGAGTAATGCCGTCACCAAATCCGCCAAAGTACGACTGCGGTTGCCATGTCCAGCCAACGGTGCCATCAGGGAAATTTCTTGGGTGTGGGCATTGAAACGAATTTTGATCGCCGCATCATCGCGGCGGCTGGCCAGCAACACCTCATAATCTGCCCAGGTTTGATAGCGTAGGGTCACCTCACTACCGGGCGGCAGTTGAATCTGGTCTTGACTGATCGTTAACACCATTGGCCCCACCGCCCTCTCGATACGATACTGTCGCAAAGCATTGCGCCTGCCCCACCCCAGGGATATTCCCTATTGTGTGATCCAAACCCTGATTCGCAACAGTTGCCAATCCATTCCAACCAGTTCCTAGCCTCCACGCCCCCCACCCTCATTCCCATCGAACTCGAAGATGGCACCCTCATCCACATCCAGACCGATCGCCCTACTGAAGGAGCCGCGCTACCGCGATCGCCCCATCCGGAAACCTCAGCGGATAAATAGCGATAAGGGGGTGACATGGGCGAACAAAATCCCATGGCTGGCGAGCGTCACGGTCGTTATCTCGCAGTTGCCACGGGCAGAAGACGGTGATCGGACAACTTTACTGGGGCTGAATTTCCGTCACCACATTGCCGCCACTGACCACCACCGTTTGGGCCTCAATGCGGCCTAAAGCGCGGGGACCCCGTACCGTCAGGGCTGGGTTATTTTGGCGATAGTTGACCGATCCCTCCGCCACCACCGTTTGGTCTGCCAGATTCCACACCAGGCTGTTGGCGCTGAGGCGACCATCGTTGCGCTGACTCACCGCCACCACATCCTGGTTCAGGTACACCGTATCTGCCCCCAACTCTAGGCGACCCCGTTGGGCCGTCAGGGTGACCGCCTGCTCTTGGCTGTCCACCCGCAGGCCCTGATCCACCAGCACCTGTTCCTCATCCACATTCCAAATGGCGCGATCGCTGGCCAGCTTCAGGGTGATGTCAATCAACTGAACCAGCACCGTGTCCGTTAGGGTGACCCGATTGAGGGCCAGGTCCACCAACCCCTGGTTGCTGGTGGCCACCTCCGTAATTTTCTCGTTCAAAAACCGCTCTACCCGCAGCGGTTGGGCACTTTCCACCTCTTCCGCCGCCCACCGCCATTCCAGCGCTTCCGCCTGGAGCTTGAGCCACGGTTCCGCCTTGGGGTCAGCCACCACGGTGTTGGCCACCACTTCCCCCTTGAGGTCCATGCGCTCGACGCGATCGTAGACCATCACCTCATCGGCACTGAGGCGCAGTTGGGGATGGGTGCCCGTCACCCCATCCCGCATAATCATCACCTCCGACCCGGCCCGCCATTCCAGTTCATTGCCCCGCAGCACCGCCTGATTCTTGAGCCCGGTGGCTACGATGTTGCCCTGGAGGTACATAAACTCGCCGTTTTCCCGAATCTCCCCCTGGCGCGCCCGTACCCGATAGAGCAGTTCCCCATCCTGGTACAGTTCCCCCTCGGGGCGGGTGACCTGGGCATTGCGGTTGTCTGGGCTGTAGGTGACGGTTTTGGCCTGCACCCGCCATAGCAGATTGCCGTCTTCGTCTGGCTGCTCCAGGGTGACATCCCGCAGGGTCAGCCCTGACTCTAGGGCCGACTGTTGATCTTCGGGGAGGTAATCGTTTTGGGGACCCTGGCGCAAGGTCCGCAACCCAATCACCAAGACAATCATCAGGGCGATCGCCCCAGCCCCTAACCAGTAGGTTCGCTTCATAGGTGCCGTTTCCCGTGTGGGGTGATCCTACCCTGAATGGCGTGTTTCCCTGCCCATCCCGCTAGGGAAGGACCACCCAGGCAGACGGGGGAATGGGGTCGCCCGTTCCCTGACGGGGCCAAGTGGAGTCGGCGCTTAGCTCAGCTTGGGGCGGGGCAGGGCATCTTCGGTGGCTTCAGCTTCCTCCTCAAGGGCGGTGAGGGGGCGATAGGTGTAGCTGTTGCGGGGGGCCTTGCGAATGTCTTCCTTAATGGCTTCGAGATCGATGTAGCGATCGGAGACGTTGATTAGGCTGTCGCTGGTCATGGAGCGCAGGCTCACCACCTCAATGCGCGCCCCACGATAGCTGGCGGCATCCACTGCATAGGCCAAATCCCCATCCCCACTGACCAAGATGGCGGTGTCGTAGTAGTCCACCAGGGCGACCATATCCACGGCAATCTCTACATCCAAGTTGGCCTTTTTAGAGCCATCGGGAAGCTGCACCAGGTCCTTGGCGATGACCCGGTAGCCATTGCGGCGCATCCACAGCAAAAAACCCTGCTGCTTTTCGTTGGTGCGATCGACCCCGGTGTAGAAAAAGGAGCGAAACAGTCGGGACCCCGAGGTGAGGCGGCAGAGCAACTTGGTGTAGTCAATTTCGATGCCCAGTTGCAGGGCGGCATAAAACAGGTTTGAGCCATCGATGAAGATAGCCACCCGACCGCGATTTTCAAGGACCTGTTCTGGGGTGAAAATGGGATCTTGCCCCAACATTTCGTGGTTATTAATCATGGTTATCAAGACAGTTTTATAGGGGTGAAGGGGGCCTCGGAACCCAGACCCATGGGGCTGCAACGGGTTTGGGGCTAGGGAGCAGTCGGTAGTTCCAGTCTTTGAAAGATAGGCTGGGCATTGCCTAAGGGTTGACCGGGGGGCAGGTAACCCCACTGGCTGTGGTCTCTGTAGGGCAATTGTTGACCAATGGTGGTGTCGTTAAAATCAGCCTCTAGCCCCAGTTGTTGGTAAATGGCGTTGGCCAGACCTGGCACCACGGGGGACAGCAAGTAGGCCGCTAGACGCACCGATTCTAGAACGCTGTAAAGGACCGTCTCCGTCTCGGCCTGTTGCCCCTGCTTGTACAAAGTCCAGGGGGCGGTGTCGTCTAGAAACTTGTTGCTAGCACGGACTAACCCTAGGATGCCCTCGCAAGCCTGGTGAAAGGCCAAGGCGTTGTAGGCGATCGCCACCGTATCCGCCAGCACCTGCCCCTTGGACTTGAGGGCGTTGTCCGCCGTAATTTGATTGGGGTCCACCTGGGGCACCTGGCCCTGACAGTAGCGCCCCGCCATCTTCAGGGTGCGGTTGAGCAGGTTGCCCAGGTCATTGGCGAGGTCAGCATTGAGGACGTTAATAAAGCGGGTTTCGTTAAAGTCCCCATCCCGGCCAAATTCAATTTCCTTGGTGAAGTAGTAGCGCACGGCGTCGGCCCCATAGCGGGACACGAGGTCCACAGGGTCTAGGGTGTTGCCCAGGCTCTTACCCATTTTGTGGCCGTCCTTGGTCAAAAAGCCGTGGCCAAAGACTTGACCTGAGATGGGCAACCCCGCCGACATCAACATGGCGGGCCAATAAACCGCATGGAACCGCAGAATATCCTTACCAATCAGGTGAACGTTAATGGGCCACCAGCGGGCGATCGCGTTGTCGAGGGTGGGCTCATCTTCAGGATCCAGCAGGGCGGTCACGTAGCCCAGCAGGGCATCAAACCACACATAGAGGGTGTGATCTGGGTCCGTGGGCATGCCCCAGGCCACATTGACCCGAGAAATGGAAAAGTCCTGCAAGCCCCGTTCCACAAAACTCAGCACTTCATTGCGGCGGGTGGGGGGCTGAATAAAATCGGGCCGTTCTGCGTACAGCGCCTCCAGTTGGGGCTGATATTTTGACAGGCGGAAAAAGTAGTTTTGCTCGTCCCGCCATTCCACCGGTTTGTTGGTGTGTATGGGGCAACATTGATTGGGCAGCAGATCCCGCTCTTCTTTAAATTCTTCGCAGGATACGCAGTACCACCCCTGTTGATGGCCTTCGTAGATGTCGCCGTTGTCCCACACCCGCTGAAAAAATTCCCGCACGATGGCCTCATGGCGAGGGGCGGTGGTGCGGCTGAAGCGATCGTAGGCAATGTTGAGCTGCTGCCAGAGGCTCTGAAAGCCCACCGCAATCTCATCGCAATGATCTTGGGGAGATTTTTGCCGCGCCTCAGCGGTGCGCTGAATTTTTTGCCCATGCTCGTCGGTCCCGGTAATCATCAAAACGGGATGCCCTTGCAGGCGATGGAAACGGGCAATCACATCGGCGGCAATGGTGGTGTAAGCACTGCCAATGTGGGGCAAGCCATTGACGTAGTAAAGGGGGGTTGTAATAGCAAAAGAATGACAATTGGCGATCGCTGAGGCCATACAAGCACTAATTAATTAAAGATCTCCTAATGGCTGCCCCAATAATACAGCAGGGGCTTTAGGCTAACGGGGGCTTCCCCGCTAACGGTTGTCTCCCTAGGGCCAAGCCCGCTTCCAAAATCAGGGTCAAAATCTGTCCACAAGATTTAGGATTAGCCGGGGAACCCGGTCCAAGCTGGCCTTTTGACCCCCGGCTGCTCCAGAGGCTAGTGTTCTAGAAAGGGTCTTAAGCCTTGCAGAAATGCAGATTTTATTTAGGTTTTGCGTCTTTGTAAACCCTAAAGGGGCTATTCCCGATGGGTCCCTGGTCTAGGTCTAGGAAAGTCCACTTAGGCAGGCCCCAAACCTGAGCCCTAGTAACGACCTTGAAGTTGCCAAGGCTCAGGTTTGGCCTCGCCGTCCTCACCTCCGTTCGGGCTGAGTGGGTTGTTCGCAAAGCCTCTCCCGAGGGGAAA
>JAQCKL010000268.1 GCA_027592485.1 Cyanobacteriota bacterium | reverse complement strand
TGGCACTCACCGGAGATGGGAAATGCTTCTAGCTTATGTCTTAATGCAATTGGCGACTGCTATATGGCACTCGATGCTACGGATGGGACTGTCTTAGGAATGCCTGTGGAAATTGCTTAAATACCCTGATATAAGCACTGTAATATATACCGACGAAGGCTGTGATGGGGCTGGATGAATCTTTAATGGATAAGTGATTTTCCTTACTTGCCCTTCATGAAGCGACTGAGGGGATGCGGGTGAGGATCCGGGGCGACACAGGCCTACTCACGTTCGACCAGAATCACATTTTCGGTCACCTTTTCGAAGGTGTCGTCGTGGCTAATCACAAAGAGCTGCTGGAAACTGCGGAGCCGGGCGATCGCTTCCGCCAAACTTTCACGGCGGGGGCGGTCCATATTGGTGGTGGGCTCGTCAAAGAAGGCAATGTCGAGGTTGGCTAAGACTTTGAGCAGGGCTAAGCGCACCGCCAGGGCCGCACACATCTGTTCCCCCCCAGATAGATTAATAAACCGCCGGGGGTGAGGGCCTTCCTGCACCTGGATGTCGTAGTCCCTCGTCCAGGTCAGGGCGATGTTGGGGCGGTTGAGGAGTTCTCGAAAGAGTTGATCCGCTTCTCGGGAGATCTGCTGCACGTAGCGTTCGGTGATGCGGGGACCCGCCTCTTTGTAGGCTTTGCGGGCAAAGTTGATGAATCGCTTGATCCGATCCCGTTGTTTACGGTCTGCCACCGCCCGATCGCGCTTATCTGCGATCGCCGCCAATGCGGTCAATTGCTGCCCCAATTCCTGATGGCGCTGTTTTTGCTCCGGCAGACTCCCGATCAAGCGATCGCGCTGGGAGCGGAGGGCGTCATGGCGGGTGTTGAGTTCTGCCAAACGATTGGCGTCGTATTGTTGCTGGGCGATGTGCAGCGCCCCTTGGGCGGCGGCGGCTTGCTGCCCGAGGGTGGTTAATTCGGTTTGGGCGGCCTGTAATTGGGCGGCGATTTGGGGCTGTTCCTGGCGGGCGGTTTGGTGCTGTAGGTATTGTTGATAGCCCTGCTGATGGGTTTGCTTCGCCTGCTGCTGGGCCGCGATCGCGTCATCTAAATCCGCAAAGCCTTGGAGCTGGGCGGCGAGGTGGTTGATTTGAGTCTCTAGGTGAGTGGTCGCGGATTGGAGTTGGCGGTAGTTTTTCTGGAGGGTGGGTTCAGCCGCTTGGGCTTGGGTCAGGCGGTTCCATTGGGCTTGGGGATCGTTGAGCGCGATCAGGGCCGCTTGGGTTTGCACCAGTTGCTTGACTAAATCCGGCTGGGCTTCGAGTTGTTGTTGTAAGTCGGCCTGCCGTTGTTGTAACCCCTCATCTTGGGATTGATGGGCTTGCCACTGCTGTTGCCATTGGGGCAAGGCGGCCAGGGCCAGTTTGTGGCGATCGCACTCAGCCAACTGCCCTTGTACGGCCTTGAGTTGCTTTTGCAGTTGGGCGCGATTCACCTGGGTACTGAGATCAGCCAGAATGGCCTGGACCTGTTTGAGCAAATCCTGATGGAGGGTGCCCCCACGGGTAACGGTGGCCTTCAGGGTGGCGAGGGTGGGCGCAGATGCCGACGGGAGGCCCTGTGCGAGGTCATCCAGGGTTGCTAGGGCTTGGTCAACATCGGCTTGGTAGTCCCGGCCCGTCTCCTGCCCCCCCGTGACCAGGTGCTGTAACTCCTGTTCAAATTGGCGGGGGGCGTCGAGGCGACTGAGCTGCTGCTGGAGCCGATCCCGTTGTTGCGCCAGCTCCGGCTGCATCGTGACATGGGGCTGCAGGGCGGTTAAGCGCTCGATTTCCTGGGCGGCCTGCTGGCGGTTGCGGTCCAACTGGTGGCGCTGCTGGGTCGTGGCCTGCAGCTCCCCTTGGACCTGGGCTAGCTGCTGCTGCTGCTTTTGGAGGGCGTCGAGATCCCGTTGTAACTGTTGCTGTTGTTGGATTTGGGGTTCGAGTTTGGCCAACTCTTGGGCATTGGCGGCCAGGGCATCTAACTGCACTTTGATGCGGGTCAGGTCGGTGGTGCGAGCGGCCAAGGTCCCTTGTACCTGCTGCTGCTGTACCTGTAATTGTTGGCGCTGGGTCTGCTGTTGACTGAGCTTGAGCAAGTGAGCCTCGGCGGCTTGGTAGGCGTCATGGGCCGCCTGGTTGGCTTGGCAGAGCGTGACCGCCTGGTTGGCGGCGGCGAGGGAGGCTTCTAGCAGGGTCAGGCTTTGACGCTGGGAGGCGATCTGAGTTTGCAGGGTTTGCAGGGCCGTGGTTAAGGCTTGAACTTGGGCGGCTTGGGTGGCGAGCTGTGCCCGTTCCTGGTCGAGGGTCGTGACTTGGGCGGTGAGGCTCTGGAGCTCGGCCTCGTTGCGACTGATGTCATCGCTGAGGGTCTGATGCCGTTCTGCCAAGGCAGCCTGGGTCAGGAGCTGCTCATCATAGTGGGCGATGGTGCGCTCTAGATCGTCCACCTTGGCTTCCGCATAGCGCCGCAGGCTATTGAGATCCCTGTGGACAGTCTTGTATTCATCCACCTTGAGAATTTTGTCAAACACCGCCTTCCGCGCCTCGGGGGCTTGCAAGAAGTCAGCGGTAAAGGTGCCCTGGGGTACCCCAATGGTCCGCGCAAAGAGTTCACCCAAATCAGTGCCAGGGGGCACCCCGAGGTGGTCCCGCAACCAAGGCAAAACCTCATCCTTGATGCGGCTGTACAGTAAGCGTTGGCCCAGTTGCGGGTCAAACAGGGTGTAGCCCTTGGTGGTGCAGCGCTGCACGGCGTAGGTGCGATGGTCATGGCTAGAGACAAATTCCACCGTGGCCTGGGCGCTGCCGCTGCCATTGCGGATCAAGTCATCCTTGGCGTAGTTCCCCTGGTAATTAAAGAGTGTCCAGGCGATCGCCTCCAAAATGCTGGTTTTACCGGCCCCATTTTCACCACAGATGGCGTTTGTCCCCGGCTGAAAGACAAAGTGCCGATCCTGATGGGTTTTAAAGTTTTTGAGCGTAACGGACAGAATCTGCATAGCCTATGATTACTTTTGAGGTCCTGGACCCGGATTGCGCCCAGTCTCCAGGGCTTTGGCGAGGGGTTGGATTCAAGCTTAAGGTCTTGAATCTAGGGATGATGGCGCTTCAATTAGGCGGCGGCGTGATCCCCCAGGGACTGGAGTTCATTAATCGTCAGATGGGTTAGAGCGCTATGGGCATTCGACGGCGGGTTTGGTTGCGGCAGTGGGGGAAGGCCATCGTGGTGGTGGGGGCAGCGGCCCTGACCCCGTTGGGGAGATCGCTGCGAAGCCCAGCCCAATCGGTGTATAGCCGTTATCTAGAGGTGACGCGCCTATCGGGGAGTGTAACCTATCAGGGCGCTCGTTCGGCTCGGGTGGGCGATCGCCTCACCTCCTCAGGGCACAGCCTCACCACCAGTAGTCGATCCAGTGCCAGTTTGACCGTTGATTTCGGCATCGGCACCATCACCATGGCCGAAAATACCCGCCTGGTGGTTGCCCGCCTAGATATTCTCCAAGATGGGGCCTACGTGACGGTGATCCGGGTTGACCGGGGTCAGGCCCGGATGCAAACCCGCCCCTTTACCAATGTCAATAGCCGCTTAGAGCTGCACACGCCCACCGGCGTTGCTTCGGTGCGAGGGACCGACTTTGGGGTGAATGTCTCCCAGGCCCAAGGGACGATCGGTAAAACCGGCGTCGGGACCCTGTCGGGTCGGGTCGGCACGATCGCCCAAGGGGAAACCGTGGAGGTGATCGATGGCCAGGCCACCCTGGTTCTGCCCGGAGCAGCGCCAGAGCCACCGATTGCGCTGGATCGAGAATTGGCGTTAAATCTGACCGAGATTTCTCGTCGGGGGCGCAACATTATTCTGCGGGGCCGCACGAATCCGACCAATACGTTGCTCGTAAATGGTGAAGAAATCCCGCTCACCCCGATCGGGGGCTTTGATACGCAATATGTGTTGGCGCATCGAGATAATTCCATTACCGTGCAGTTGCGTAACCCGATCGGAGAGGTGCGCGATTATCCTTTCCCCGGCTGGCGTTTAGACAATCTCGATCAGGGTTAACCCCAGCTTGACCCATAAAAGCCTCAGAACCCCTCTAGCCATGGGTGTATAGGTTACAGGCCTAGTCCTCGACATCAGAAGTCACTTAACCCTGTCGGTTTCTACCCCCTTGCCCCTGCTGCCCCCCTGCTGTTGAAACTCAACACCTGAGGGTTAAGCAGTTTTGCCTACGGGGTGACTGACCGGCGGTTTTGCCACCGTCGATAGCCCCAGAAGCCGCCGCCCAATATCAAGACCCAATAGGGGCTATAGACCATCAGCCACAGACTCAGCCGCAGCAGCCCGACGGTCATGGATTGCACCGATTGGGTGGCCGATTGCCAGGTTTCCCCAAGGGCGGAACCCACCGGTTGGGTGCTCGGCAAGGGGACTGCGGTGCTTTCTAGGGTGAGGGTAATGGTCGAAAAGGCCACCTGGTTTTGCACATTATTGAGCTGGGCTTCGGCCCGCTCAATGGTTTCGCGGACGGCGCTGAGCTCTTGGGACACGGCGAGAATGTCACTCACTGAACCCGATCGCTCCATAATTTCCAGCAGGGCTTCTTCTGACTTGCGGAGGTTGCGGATGCGAGCCTGCAAATCGACCAATTGATTCGACACGTCTTCGGCGGTCACCGACTGATACTGCACCTCGCCCAAGGCTTTTAAACTGCGTAGCATCGGGTTGAGGTTTGCCTGGGGCACCCGCAACTGCATGTCTACCCGCCGGGGCACCCGTTCCTCGGGGGCGGTGCCTTCATCCTGGAGCGATAAGACATCCCCTTGCTGCTGGAGCAGCAGCTCCCCAATGGCATCCACTGCCCCATCCACATCCTCAAGCTTCAAGGTTAAGGTGGCCCGCTTGATCAGTTGGGGCTTGGCCTGGGGGACTTGGGTGTCGCTGACCAGTTGGGCGGCGCTATCGCCAGCGGGGGCGCTAGCGGCTTCGGTCACTGGGGGGGCGATCGCCCCATCGGCTTCTGAGACGGAGTAGCTTTCGGGGGCTGCGCCACAACTGGCCATCAGGCACAGGCTGAGGGGACCCATGACCCGAAAAAACGGTCGCCAAGTCTGGCTGTGTCGCTGAACCATCATTTCCCTTCAACCTAATGCGGTACTAATGACAGTATGGCGGGCGATCGGGGCAGGTCCAGGCGGGTTTCAGATTTGGTAACCAGGGTGAGGGCTTGAGGATTGAAGCGACAAGCAGTGATGGCGCATTGAGGATGCCGAAACCTTGAGGGATGCCATTTTTAGGTATAAGTGGAAGAACGGCACGGTATCGAGGGAACCGCCGAGGGGAATGTGAGGAGGTTTTGGGGCAATGACTGACCTAAAAGCAGCATACGCTAGGGCATTTGCCGACAACTGCCAGTTAGACCCTGATGCTTGGTTTGAGGACGATACGCCCCAAGAGCAGTTGGCGCTGTTAGACCAATTGGTCGTCTCTAGCGAGGTGGCAGAGACGATGCTGCTGGCGGGTGAAACCGACTGGAGTCATTTGGCTTGGTGGAAGGATGTTTACCTAGTGCTGAGGCAATGGTGCCATCATCCGCTGGGGCTGATTAAAACCCGTTTGGTGGCTACCTGGTTGTTATCGACTGTCCCCCATGGCTACTGTGACGCCAGTTGCGCGGCGATTTTACGGCGGCTGTCACAAGGGCAGTGCGGTGACGTATTTGCGGGCCTGTCGTCCCATTGGCCCCGTAAGCCAGAGTTTTATTTGCAGCATGGCCAGTGGCAAGTGACAGCGTTTGCGGAGGATGCGGATCGACAGGATTGGGCCACTGCTAATGCGGCGCTATACCAACGGACGGGCAAGGTGATCGGTCCTAGGGCGGCGTAGGTGTTGATTGCGCCCCTGTGCTTTAGCGCCCTAATATCAAGTCCGGTTAATCACCCGTGTCATGTCGTTCGCGTCAGCGGCTCCCAGAGGGAGCAACGCAGTGCAACGAAGTCGAGGCTTGTGCTGAGCGCAGTCGAAGTACATCTCAATCTCCCGTTGAGTATAGAGATTCCTCGTTACGCTCCGCTTCACAGCGCCAGCGGCGCGGCTCCGCCAACGGAATGACAAAGTATGGGTATTTAAGCGGACCTCATATAACCCCCCATCTCCCCCGCCACGGTCTGGCCATAGTCCATCAATGCCTGTTCTTCGGTGTCGCTAAAGGGGGTACCGTCAAGTCGATTGAGCACCATCAGTGCGCCGACCAAGGCCCCATCGAGGTTGACGGGGACGGCTAGGGCGGTGGTAATGCCCAGTTGCTCGGCGAGGTCTTGGCGAATGCGGAGGTCGGTTTGGGGCTGGCAGACCAGGGCGGGTTGGCCGGTCTCTATAGCCGTCGCCACTTAGGTTAAGACGTTACCACCTTGAGAACGTGCTCCATCGCATCTCTTAA
>JAQCKL010000267.1 GCA_027592485.1 Cyanobacteriota bacterium | reverse complement strand
GGCCATCGTTCAAGGGCCTCAGGCCCCTGCTGCAATTTCAGCGGCTTTGGCCCAGGTGGCGCGAGACGGGCGGGCCGAGGTGGTGATTTTGGCACGGGGGGGCGGGGCGCGGGAGGATTTGGAATGCTTTGACCATGAGGCGGTGGTGCGGGCGATCGCCCTCTGCCCGATTCCGGTGATTACGGGGGTGGGCCACCAGCGGGATGAGTCCCTGGCGGATTGGGTGGCCGATTACGCCGCCCATACCCCCACCGCCGCCGCTGAAAGGGTGGTACCGGCCCTGGCGGATTTGGTCCATCAGCATCAGGGGCGCAGCCAAATGCTGATTGAGGCCTTTCAAGATGCCTTGGCGGCCCACCAGCAAGCCTTGACTGCTGCCGCTCGTCGCTTGCAGCGCTTGCGCCTCGACCATCAATTGGTTCAGGAGCAACAGCGGCTGCAATGGCTCCGACAGCGGTGGATAAAGGGGCTACAGTATCGATTGCAGACGGCCCAAAACCACTGTGGGGCGTTAGGGCAAACCTTGACCAGCCTGGATCCGGAGGCGGT
Source organism: Cyanobacteriota bacterium (assembly GCA_027592485.1). GTDB lineage: Bacteria > Cyanobacteriota > Cyanobacteriia > Phormidesmidales > Phormidesmidaceae > PCC-6406. The sequence goes on along the minus strand of JAQCKL010000267.1, from coordinate 5,931 downwards.
GTTACGGCGGGGTTACGCCTTGGTGCGGGATCAACAGGGGGATTTGCTCACCCACACGGCGGGGGTGGAGCCGGGGGATCCATTACATATTCAGGTGGCGATGGGAGCCTTGGCGGTGGTGGTCACCCAGGTCAGCCGTCCCCCGCCGCCCAGGGGATCGGATGTTGAGGAGTGATCGCCTCAGATATTCCATGGGGCGCAAACCCACGGGCAAACCCATACGACGAATTCCTTCGAAACAACCATGGCTAAACGCACCCAAGAGCAACCGACTGAAGACTGGAGCTACGAGACCGCGATCGCCCGTATTGAAACCACTGTGACTGAATTGGAGCAAGGGGAACTCCCCTTGGCGGATATCTTTGAGCAGTTTGAGCAGGCGGTAACGGAGCTGCGCCGGTGTGAAGCTTTTTTGACTGAAAAGCAACAGCAGGCGACGGTGCTGATTGAGACCCTAACGATCCAAGAAAGTGGGGATGGGGGCTAAAAGCGGCTTTGCCCGGTAACCGCTGGTTTCAGCGGAGTTAGCAAAAGTTTAAGATATTTCAACTTGTACATAACAACCCGTCACAGATGAATCCGCGCCTGGGAACATTACAGGTATCTGGAACAGTGCAGGCTGCCAAGGACTGAGGATTTTATGGTGACGACCTTATCTACCGCTGCCCATCAACTCCACGACAGCTATCCACGGAAGCACAACCATTACAGCTTTCGTGATTTTTTTCAGTTCAATCCAGGGGAAGGGAGTGTCACGGATTGGAATGGCAGCCGTAACCTTTTCACCAGTGAAGATTTCATCATCGGTTTACTAGAAGGCTTAGAAGAAGAGGTGGGTAAAGCCTCCGCCGCGATCATGTACTCCATTGGTTTGGAATGGGGCAGGCAGGACTCGCTGTTTTTCCAGGGCTGGTTTGAGCAGGAATTTAATATGAGTGTCCGTCAAGCCAACCTGATGTTTTTGCTGGAAACCTGGTGGTGGCCCTTTACCTCCCAAGGCTGGGGTCGCTGGGAAGTGGATATGAGCGATCGCAAGCAGGGCTTCATGTTCATCAATGTGTTTGACTCAGCGATGGCCCGCACCCTGGGGGATGTGGGTAAGCCCGTCTGCCACATCTATGCCGGGCTATTTGCGGGCTTCTTTACCGAAATGGTCCGTAAGCAACTGAGCTGCATCGAAATCCAGTGCTACTCCATGGGGGAGACCTATTGTAAGTTTCTGCTGGGGGGCAAAGAGCGCATTGATGCCGCTGCCTTCTGGATGAATGAAGGGGCCACCGCCCGAGACATTCAGAAACGACTCCGTTCTGAGGAGGGGGTGTCATGATCGCGATCCCGAGCCGTAACGGCTACTGCCCCGACGCCCCCCCCTGGCGAACCGCCACAGTTCAAACATTTTTTGCCCAAATGCCTTGGGAGGGTGCCCCCCAAAGGAAACCCCTGGGATTGCATGACGCCGGTTCCCTGGCTCCGACCCCCATCCTTCAGCAAACCGTGGCGGCATTTTTCCAATGCTGCCCTTGGGAAGGGCGTCCCGAGATTGCCGTGCCGGTCATGCCCCGATCGGTGCAGCCCCCTCCCGCGAAGACCGCCGAGGCGCTGACCTTAGACGATTTCTCAAGCTTGTTTTAGGGTGATTTCAGTCCTGATCGATTCTGGATCGATATTGGCAGCCACCCCCTGATCGACCCACCCCTTTGGAGATCCTGCCATGAACCCGACCCTAGAAGCCTTATTTAATGAGCCTGAGAAACGATATCTGCAGCCGGATGAACTGAATGTATTGAGCCAATACGTCAGCTCTGTACCCGAGCGCATTCAGGTCTATCGCCAGTTGCGCGATAGCGAAGTTCAAACCCTGCAGCCTGTGGCAGATCAACTCCAACAGCGGTTTAGTCAAGTCCCCGAGGCCATCCTCAAACGCAGCATTCAACATGGCCTTCTGGTCTTACGCTATGCCGCCATGGCCATGTTGATAGATGACCCCAGCTTTCTGACCAAGCGACTCCAGCCTTGGCTCCCTGAGATGGTGGCGGCCTTCGATACCCTGGTGGTGGATGAAGCCCTCCATCAGTTGCTGGCTCAACGTCTCTCTAGCACCCTGACGGCCCAGCAGTTTGCCCTCTTATCACCAGCCTTAGTGGTGGCCCAGCAGCTCCTGGAGAGGGCTCCGTCAACCAATCTGGCCCGTGAAGCGCCCTTGGTCGGTATTCTGTAAACCCCTTTCCCAGGACCTCTGATCCATGATTTCTGTCGCCGATTTACTCACTGACGAGCGCCTGCCCAGCAATTACTTTGCCAGCGATGTCTATGTCAGAGGCACCCTAGAGTTAGGGCTGTTGGAAAATCGCCGGGGCGATCGCCTCTTGGCTATTCCTGAGGTGATGTTGAAGTCCATTTATGCCGGGCTCACCAGCGAAACGGGTCAAGCCGCAGCGCTGGTCCTGCGAAATTGCGGTCGCTGGTGGGGCAAAAACTTCTACGCTCGCTTCTGTGAAGAGCTGAGCGACTATCAGAAAAAAGCCGTTGCTGACCTGCCCCTGGCCGAGTTTATGCTGTCCCTGCAAGAATGCTGGCGCAGTCACGGGTGGGGGCTACTGCATCTGAATATGGATTATTACAACCACGGTTTTTTGGTGGTAGAGATTCAGCATTCGCCTTTTACGATCCATGCCATCCAGGCGAATAAGCCATCTGGGGCCTTGGAAACCGGGATTTTGCAATCCTTTTTTAGTCAACTCACCGGTCGGGACTTGAACTGTATGCAAACCAGTTGTGAATCCCTGGGGGCGGATCGCAATCGCTTTGTGCTGGGTCTAGAGAACCGCCTGCAACCAGCCGCAGCATGGGTGGAAGCGGGGCAGCCCCATGATGCGATCATGACTCAACTGATCAGCCAGTAGCCCATTATCAGTGGCATTGCTGCGTAAGTTGCGGCGGGGAAATTACCAAATCCTCGGTTTGGTTGGGCAAGGCCAATTTGGCCAGGTCTACTGTGCTGTCCATCGCCAGACCGGAACAGTGGTGGCGCTGAAAAATATTAACCGAGATCGCCTCACCACCCATCGCTTTTTGCGGGAGCTGCGGTTTCTGCTCAGCCTAGAGCACCCCAACATTGCTAACTGCTGCGCCCTAGAACTCTCGGATCAGGGCCGACAATTGGTCCTCGACTATTGTGAGGGGGGCACCCTCCGGCAGCTGATTGATCAGCTGATTCCCCTCACCCTGACGGAGATCCTGGCGCTGATTATTCAAAGTTTGGACGCCCTGGAACATGCCCATGGCCAGAGGATCGTCCACTGTGACATCAAGCCCGAAAATATTTTGCTGTCCATTGCCCCCGGTCATTGGCAAATCAAAATTTCTGACTTTGGCATTGCCCGCCTCAGTCAAGAATTCCGGGGGAAAGGCTATACCGGTGCCACTGGATCCCCCGCCTACATGGCCCCGGAGCGCTTTTACAATCAACATTCTGGCGCGTCGGATCTCTATGCCATTGGGATCATTTTGTTTGAGTTGCTGACGGGCGATCGCCCCTTTTCGGGGACCCCCGAGCAACTGATGGTGGCCCATCTCAACCAACAACCGACGATTCCCGTCTCGCTCCCAGAGCCCCTGCGGATGATCCTGCGGCGAGCCCTGCAAAAGCTGCCGGGTCGCCGCTATAAGTTGGCAGCCCAGATGAAAGCCGACTTGATCGCCTATGGTGACACCCTGAGTCCCTCGGATCAGGCCACTTTTTTCCCCCTCCAGCGGCAAGAGTTCCCCCCAGTTCCGTTCACCCCATCCCCAGGGATCCCCCTGGCTGGCCCGAGCCTGACTCTGGCCATTGCCCCCAGCCTTGCAGCCCCCAGTGGAGCTGGGGCATCGGGCGATCGCCCGATATCCGCAGTCGAGCCCTACCTGTTGCTCGGGCAAGATCGCCAGGTCTACGGAGCACCCGTTTCTAAGGTCGCTGCATTGACCTTAGAAACGCCGTGGTCTCTCCCAGCCCCCATTGGTCAGGTGGTGAACTGGGGCGGACGGTGCCTCGCCGTGGCGGATCGCACCCTCTTTGAATTAAGCCTCGACGGTACCGTCGGAGAGCGAGCAACGTTTCCCAATCCGGTCACCTTGCTAGACCCCGGTGATCAGGACTGGTTGTTTGCCCAGGACCAGGTCTCTCGGCAACGGGTTTGGCGGCTGGCCCGAGAGCGGGATACGCCCCCAGTCGCCTTGACCTTTCCCGCCCTGGGCTCCCCCGCCGCGAGCCTGTTGCCCCTAGACAATCGCCACCTGTTGCTCACCACCACGAATGGGACCACGACCCAGGGTCAGATTTTGACCCGGCGGGGCCATGTTCTGGGCTATTTAGCGCTGCACACCACGATCCAGCCCCCGGTACGGACCCAAACCAACCTGCGGCTCTTAGCCCAGGAAACGGGCGACAAGCCAGCCCTGTTAATCATCGACCTCAAACCCTATCGCGTCCGGCGCTGTCGCCTGGAGCGGCAGTTTCGATGGTTAGGGGAATTAGCCCTGGGCTATGGGGCCATTAGCGATGCCGGCCACTTTCGCTTGTTCAACTATGAGGGGCAATTGATTGGCCAGGTGGATCAGTTTCCGATTCCGACAGCGATCGCCTGGCAGCCCCCTTATCCCCTTTGGCTAATAACCGCTGAGGACAAGGGCAGCGCCCTTCATCAGATAGATATTCGCGATTTGGATTTAGACGTGATTTTCTAGGGCACTATCAGGGCGGTGCCTTTACACATCCTTCAAAACCATGCTGGAACATATCACCCTGCCCGATAACCTGCTGCCCCCCGTTGCCCCCTATTCCCACGCGGTCCGAGCTGGAGACTTTTTGTTTGTTACGGGGCAACTGTCAGAGGACCCCGCCACTGGGGAGGTGATTAAAGGCCCCATCGCCGAGCAAACTCAGCAGGTGATGGAAAATCTGAAGCTGGTGCTTACCCATGCTGGTACGAGTTTTGACCAAGTGGTCATGGCCCGGATTTTTGTCACTGACTTTCGCTATTACGAAACGGTGAACCAGATCTACGCCAGCTACTACGGGGCCACCCGTTTGCCAGGACGCACCACCGTTGGGGTGACGGCTTTGGCGGGGTTCGGCGAGGTGGAAATTGACCTGATTGTGTATTGTGGCGATCGCGAATCGTAACCTTCCTGTTTCTAAGCCGATGGCAGGCCCAAGGCCAGAGGCTAAGATGGCGGCTAGACGCTGGAATGAGGTAGAGCCATGACGACGGGGCCAGAACAAGAGCATTTACGCTTGTTATCCATCTTCCATTACGTCTGGGGTGGGGTAACCCTGGCCACCGCGTTACTGGCTCTCCCCCATATCGGCATGGGGCTGTGGGCCTTGCAGTCGCCAGAGCTATTTGAATCAGGGGACGGCGATATGCCTGCGGAAGTTTTTGGGTGGATGTTCCTGGGGTTTGGGCTATTTTTCTTGGCCCTCGGTTTGCTCTATGGTCTGGTTGTGATTGGGTCAGGACGCTGCCTAGCCAAACGGAAAGGGTACTGGTTCAGCTTTGTCGTGGCCTGTGTGGAATGCCTAATGGTGCCGATTGGTACCGTCTTAGGGGTGTTTACCCTGATTACCTTGAGTAAGGACACGGTCAAAGCCCTCTATGGCCGACAGTAAACTCCCCACTCCCTGCTACCCCCGATCCCTAGCACCCCTAGAGTTTATTCTCTAAGGGAACAAAAACTGTCTTTGTTCAAAGAGATCAGCTAAGGCGACGATTTCGGTGAACCATGGGACGCTTCGACTGGGGGCTTTTGGATTGCCCCCAGTCCCCCGCTACGCACGTCCTATGTCCTTCAGACAGCAATCAACGGCCTACCACCAGGACGAACCGCCGTCCTGGTGGAGGGGGCAATGTTACTGGCTGGGCCGTTGCAACGATCGCTTCATCGAGATTC
>JAQCKL010000266.1 GCA_027592485.1 Cyanobacteriota bacterium | reverse complement strand
AAGGCCGCCCGTACCGATTCAACGCCACCCTGGGCCTTTAGGAGCGAGATCAGCAAGCCGTGGTATTCCGCTTCGCCCGCATTGGCCGTGGGCAGCATCACCTGGGGTTGCAACCAGGTCGCCAACTCCAGGGCACTTTTGCCCCCTCGAATAATCGGCCCCACCCATGGCAGAGATAGGTCCAGCATCGGCGTAATCACCACATCCACCGGTGCAATGGACTTCAGGGTCTCTTTGTGGAAACCATGGGGTTCATAAAACAGGTTCAAACCGCTGGCATTGTCTGTGAGGAGATAGCCATTTTCTAGGGTGGTGGGGCCTACGGGGGCACCGGGCAAGGCTTGAAGGGTGATACCACCATGGCGACGGCTTTCCCCATGGTCTAGGGCGGTCACTTGCGTGAACCCCAGATGAGTCGCCACTTGGGCCGCGCTAGGAGAACCGATCACCGGAATTGATTTGTTGAGGGCTTTGAGAGTAGGGGGGTGGGCGTGATCGGGCAACCCTTGGGACAACAAAATCAGACTAATCCCTTCAGAGAGGGCTCGTGGCTGGGGATGCTCGCCGCGAAAAAGCCAAGCCGCGTTGCCAAAGGTCAAGGAACCTACTAGCCAAGGATCCACCAAGATCTTCTGATCCGCCAGTTCCCACAACCAGCTATTGCTGTCTAACCAAGTGACCTGCATGGCATTGCCTGTTACATTCCTTCATGATTCTAGCAAGTCCATGGCGGGTTCTTCGCTTCAGATCAGGTCATTCACTGGGTCGTGATTCTTGAGGTTGCCTCTGATTGTCCCTTGGGTCTTAAAGGGTCTGCTGGAAATAGGGTGGTTGAGATTTTGTGGAGCGATTTCAATCTTTTGACCGCATTGAACCGGTCTAAATCGCTGGGTTCCGTTGCCGAACGAATGCGATCCCCGTATAATCCTTGAGTCTCGATCCCGATAAGAAACTTAAGGATTTACAGATCGCTGTCATAACGCGCTTATGAGAATTCAACTGCCCAAGCACTACACCATACTGATTACGCGAACAGGGAAAACCCCTATTGCCCTCAGTATTCGTCCTTGGCCGATCCTGATGTTTGCGCTAGTGCTGACCAGTTTGCCGGTGGCGTGGGTGGCGTCACTGGTTTATAGCAATGTCCAGCTCAGTGAGCGCAACGAATCTCTCACGGAAACCGCCAACGAAGTGTTGTTAGAGCTAGATTCCCTAGACGCAGAGGTCCAGGATTTGCAAGAGCGGGCGGGGTTGCCTGATCGCAGTTTGACAGTGCCTAAGCCGACCGATTCCCAGGGTGGGGTTCCCCAAGAAGTCGAGGCGGAAGCCTTATTTGAGCGGGCCGAAGACCGCCTGCCAGAGCTTTCCTTTTTGGTGGATGGTCAAGTTCGTCCTGCTTTGGAAGAAACCCTTGCAGAGGAAGCCACGCGGGAAGCGGCTTTCCCCAGTGCAACCCCTTTAAAGGGGAGGGTTGATGTCTCCTCAGAGTTTGGATTGCGCTCTAACCCATTTGGGGGATGGGGATACGAGCTGCACAATGGCATAGATTTTCGTGGGGCGATCGGCACGCCCATTTACGCCACGGCCAACGGGGTTGTGGTTAAAGCTCAGCATTCTGGTGGTTTTGGCAAACATGTGGTGATCGATCACGGTTTTGGCTACGAGACCCTCTATGCCCATTTGTCGGATATGGATGTGGAAGTGGGAGACTCAGTCGTCCGGGGTGATCGGGTCGGGGCATTAGGGAATACCGGACGGTCTTCGGGTCCCCATCTGCACTACACCATTTACCGTCAAGGCCAGGCGGTCAACCCCCGCTATTACTTGCAGTTGGAGCCGGAGTCCTAGGGCCTGAGGGCATCAGGGATCCGCAATCAAAAAACATACCAGGTCCACAAGTTACTGAGGTAGGGACTCACTAGCAAAGCCTTAGCGCAGCCATCCCCGTTAGGGGTATTGCCCAGAGGCTATGGGTTTGCGCCCTGATGAAGCGGTACGCTATCTGCCATCCCTTACCCATCACCAGGTCCCGGCTTCGCAGGCCAAGAGCTTACCAAGGATGCTCAGGGCATCGAAATCATTGTCTGATCGCAGCCGCCGCTCCACTGCCACATTAATCAACTCCATGCGGAGGCGCATGTGATAGGCCCGCTGCACCTGATGGACCCCCGCTCGGCTGGAGAAGGGGGTGTTGTCAATGAGGGAGCGATCACGGTCGTAACCTAGGCGATCGCTCAGACCGTCAATCACATGGCGTTGCTCGGGGCGAGCCAGGTCGTACCAAGTCTCGATTGGCTGCGCCAGAATATCCAAGACTTCCGCTTCGGAGGCTTGGCGCTGCAACCAAGCCTCCGAAGTAGAAATGGGCCAATCGGGGGTGACTTCATCCACCTTGGCAAAGGCATGGGCTTCGGCAAAGGTGATCTGGCCATCCTGGTCATAGTCCGCCGAGGGCACGCGATTACCGACGCGATCGCGACCACTCAGCCCCGCAAAAAAGCTGGAGCTGTAGTCTTCGTAATCGGCTTCATCCACTAAGGGGGTACATCCCACGGAGGGGCGGGTCTCCACCGTGGCAAAGAAGCCGCACCGGGTTTGCAGGGCCACGGGCTGTTCGGGGTCACCCCCCTCATAGATCAAGTTGGCAAAGGAGCCCGAGAAGCATTGGGCCATCATCGTCACAAAGGGCATTTCCGCTGGCCATTGGTCGAGCCATCTGGCCAACTGCTGCACCGACACCAGCGACTCTTCCCAAAGAATCAGGTCGTTATTGCCCGCGTCCTCGGGATTGAGGTAACCATGACCGGTGAAGTAGAAAAACGTGGGGCAGTCCGCTGCACCTTCAGGGCGCTCAGGGGCGGTCTGAATCCAGCGATGGACATTTTCGAAGGTCGCAGCCCCAGTCAGTGCGGGGATATCAGGGACTTTAAACTGCTCTCGCCCCAGCCTATCCACATAGCGCACGGTGGCTTCCCCACTATCCCCATTGGCAAAGAAGATATCGGTGGGGGCTTGGTCTAGCCCCATCCAGGCCAGGGTGCGCTGGAAATACCGCACATTTTTCTCCAGGGCAATTTCGTTATAGCTGGGGGCACCCCCCCCAGCGACCACCAGAAAGTGGGTGGTGAGGCCATCGGCCCTGGCCTGGGAAGGGTTAGGGACATTGGCAAACCATCGCCACAGGGCAGCGCCGGATTGGGGCGGGTTGCCTAGGGCCGCCGTGGCGATCGCGCCCCCTATGACCAATAGGGCAATCAAGCTTTGCCGAAATTTTGCCATCTCAACCCACGTGAATGCTGATTCTATTGTGGCTGCTACCGCCTTAGCTGACGACCCGGAGCTGCTCAGGGTGCTGGAGCACCGCATCAGCCCCGACGATGGCCCCACTGCCGCCCCAGGTAACGCTGATAAATCCGGCGGCCCCCCCTTGCTCGGCCAACTGTTGGTCGAGTTGGGAATCACCCATGACGAGGGCTTGGGCGGCGGCAACACCCAACTGGTCACAGGTGTGGTGGAACAGGGCGGGATCGGGCTTGGCCCAGGATCCATCACTGCCCAGCCCCACTGGAAACCAGGGACTCAGGTCGTAGCAATCGATAAAGTCCTGGACATGGGCCGTGGTATCGCCAGAGACGAGGGCCAACTTGAGGCCCGTTTGGGCTAGGTCCCGGCAGAGGTCAAGGGTTCCGGTTAGGGGCGGGGTGTGAAGGGCTTTGCGGGGGGTGGCCTGGTCGGCGGCGACGAAAGCTTGTTTGACCCAGGTGAGGGCGTCACCCCAGGGATGCCCCTGGGCGGCCACGTAGGCGGCGGCGGCGATTTCGTTATCAGGGCGGGTGCCGACGGCCATTAAACCGGCGGGGTCGAGGCGATCACCTTGAATTCCAAAGGCTTTGAGGATATCGGCTTGCACCCCTGGGCACCGGGCATTCACTTGCCGGGCGCGGGCATGGGCGAGGTGGCGCAAAAAGGGGAGGGAGTCGGCCAAGGTACCGTCCTTGTCGAAAACGATCGCGGCGATGTCTTGGAAGGGGCGATCGCCCGCTTGCACAATCACAACTCAGAGTCTCCAGATAATGTTCGTTCGAGAGCAGCACCTAGGGGCACCCCTCCTTGGCATTTTCCCATCCCTTGCTAGCGGGCCTCCATCGGGGGAATAATGCCCTGGGAGTAATAGGGTGCAATGCCAGGTAAACACGTACTTGCGGCAGAAGGAGTTTGAAGTGCCATGACCACGCCCGATAACGAGCAAATTAGCCAGGCGGTTCGCCAACTATGGAAATCTCGGGGCGGGCTACTGCGATCGCTCCAACCCCTGCACCTCGTGGGCTATGGATTGGTATTGCTGGGGCTGGTTGACTTAGCCGAGATCCTAATTCCCCCCGTTCTGCTCAACCCCAATTGGGAGTTCCAAGCCTTTGGCCAAATCATTGAGCGGGTGCCGGTGATGCTGATTGGTTTGGGCTTCATCTTTGCCGGTGGCCCCGAGGAACGGCTGCGATGGGAGATGCCCTTGGTGCGTATCCTTTCTTGGCTGACCCTAGTGGCCGCGATCCTCTTCTTTTTGCTACTGCCTTTGAGCGTGGTCAACACCCTCCGCATTGACCGCCAAAACCAACAGCAAATTGCGACTCAAGCCGAAGAATTGCAAGCCCAGGTGGCCCAAGCGAAGGAACAGGTTGCGGGCATTAGCACCGAAGAAGAGCTGATCAACCTGGTGCAAGCGCTCAGTGGCCAAGAGGTTACCCCCGCCGAAGACAACCTGAATGTGCCAGAGCTAAAGGACCAGATCACCACCTCCATCGAAGAGAATCAGGCCAATCTTTTAGCCGAGGCCGAGAACGCCAAAGCGTCTCGTCGCAGGGATCTGCTCGAAAAATCCCTCAAGTGGAATATTGGCACGATCATTGCCGGATTTATTTATATGTTGATCTGGCGCAGTACCCTCTGGGCGAGGCAACAGGGCTAAATAGATTACGCTCCCCTGCAAGAATCTAAATCTCCCTGCAGGCAGATCTATAATGGCTGCCGATAACGGTAGCGGGGTGGGCGCGGACAATGGCGCTGATTGTTCAGAAATACGGCGGCACATCGGTCGGTTCGGTTGAGCGCATTCAAACCGTGGCCCAGCGGGTAAAAACCACGGTCAATCAGGGCCATGGGGTCGTAGTCGTGGTCTCTGCCATGGGCAAAACCACCGATGGTTTGGTCTCTCTCGCCAGTCAAATTACCCCGACCCCCAGCCGCCGCGAAATGGATATGCTGCTCTCCACTGGCGAGCAGGTGTCGATCGCATTGCTGAGTATGGCCCTGCAAGCCCTGGGGCAAGACGCCATTTCCCTAACTGGCCCCCAAGTGGGGATCGTCACCGAAGCCGACCATAGTCGCGCCCGCATCCTCAATATCCGCACCGAGCGCCTAGAGCGCCACCTCAAGGACGGCAAGGTGGTCGTGGTGGCCGGATTTCAAGGCATGAGCCAGAGCGCCGATCTAGAAATCACCACCCTGGGACGGGGGGGCTCTGACACCTCGGCGGTGGCCCTAGCAGCGGCCCTAGGAGCCGCCCAATGTGAAATCTACACCGATGTGCCGGGCATTTTGACCACGGATCCGCGCCTGGTACCCGAAGCCCAACTCATGGGGCAAATTACCTGCGATGAAATGCTGGAGCTGGCCAGCTTAGGGGCAACGGTGCTGCATCCCCGCGCCGTGGAAATTGCCCGCAACTATGGCATTCCCCTGGTGGTACGCTCCAGTTGGAGTGACGACCCCGGCACCCGCGTCACCGCCCCAGCGCCCCAGCCCAGGCCCCTAGAGGGGTTAGAGCTGGCCCATCCAGTGGATGCGGTAGAGTTTGACACCCACCAGGCTAAAGTTGCCCTCCTGCGGATCCCCGATCGCCCTGGCATTGCCGGTCGCCTCTTTGGTGAAATCGCCACCCAAAGCCTGAACGTGGACCTGATTATCCAGTCCATCCATGAAGGCAATGCCAATGACATCGCCTTTACGGTCAACCGCGACCATGCGTCGCAGGCGGAGGCAGTAGCGGTAGCGATCGCCCCTGCCCTGCGGGACCAACCAACGGATACCGACCAAGCGGAGGTGGTGGTCGATACCCAGGTGGCCAAGGTGAGTATCGCCGGGGCCGGGATGATTGGCCGTCCGGGGGTGGCCGCCAAAATGTTCTCCACCCTGGCGGATGCGGGCGTCAATATCCAAATGATTTCCACCTCGGAGGTGAAGGTCAGTTGCACTATCCATGGGGAACAGTGCGATCGCGCCATTGCCGCCCTCTGTGAAGCCTTTCAGGTCAACTGTTCCCCGCGCCAAAAGGGGACCGAAGAGGTTGCCGATGCCCCCGAGGTCCGGGGAGCGGCCCTCGATCGCCAGCAGGCCCAAGTGGCGATTCGCCAAGTGCCCGATCGCCCCGGCATGGCCGCCCGTCTCTTCCAGCTCCTAGCGGAGGCGGGGGTGAGTGTAGACATGATTATTCAGT
>JAQCKL010000265.1 GCA_027592485.1 Cyanobacteriota bacterium | reverse complement strand
GCCGCCTTGCCCCCAAAGATAAAGGTGCGGGGGACGATATCGAGATCGGGGTTGTGGCGAATGCGGTTATAGAGGGTGATGATATGCAGCACATTTAAATGCTGGCGCTTATATTCGTGAATGCGCTTCACCTGAATGTCGAACATTGAATCCGGATCGACTCTAATGCCCTGACGGGCCTGGATGCGATTGGCCAGGTCCACCTTGATCTCCCGCTTGATTCGCCGCCAAGTCTCGCGGAATCCGGTGTCTTCAGCTTGGGGTTCAAGCTGCTGCAGTTGGTCTAAATGCTTCACCCAACCCTCCCCGATGGTCTCCTTCAGTAGGGCGGTGAGGCGAGGGTTGCATAGCACCATCCAGCGACGGGGGGTAACTCCGTTGGTTTTATTGCTAAATTTCTGGGGATAAAAATCGTAGAAATCCTTGAGCACCGTCTGCTTCAGCAGCTCGGTGTGGAGGGCGGCCACCCCGTTAATGGCGTGACTGCCCACACAGGCCAAATTGGCCATGCGCACATAGCGCTCCCCCGCTTCATCAATCAGGGAGAGGCGGGCCATCTTGTCGATGTCGCCCAGGGACTGGATGCGCACCTCATCCATAAACCGCTGGTTGATTTCAAAAATGATTTCCAGGTGACGGGGTAGACTCTTCGCAAACAGTTCCAGGGGCCAACGTTCTAGGGCTTCAGGCAGCAACGTGTGGTTGGTGTAAGCAAAGGTTTGGGTGGTGACTTGCCAAGCTTCTTCCCAGTCCATGGCATGGACATCTACTAAGAGACGCATCAACTCAGGGACACTGATGGCGGGGTGGGTGTCATTAAGTTGGGCGGTGAAGCGCTCATGGAAGGTGCTGAGGGAGCAACCCGAGGATAAATGCAGCCGAATCATGTCCTGCAACGCACAGGAGACAAAGAAGTACTGCTGCTTTAGGCGCAGTTGCTTCCCCTGGATGGGCTCATCGTTGGGATAGAGTACCTTGGTCAGGTTTTCGGAGCCCACCTTTTCATCCACGGCTCCGTAGTAATCGCCGACGTTAAAGGCCTTGAAATTAAAGGATTCCACCGCTTCGGCTTTCCAGAGACGGAGGGTATTAACGGTGTTGACCCGGTAGCCCAAGATCGGCGTGTCGTAGGGTATCCCTTTCACCACCTGGTGGGGGATCCACCGCACCCCATAGTGGCCTTCAGCATCGGTATAGGACTCGGTGCGGCCCCCAAAGTACACCTCGACGCTAGATTCAGGCTGGGGCAGTTCCCAGGGGTTACCGTACTGCAGCCACTTATCGGTGATTTCCACCTGCCAACCGTTGTGGATTTCTTGGTCGAAGATGCCGAATTCGTAGCGGATGCCGTAGCCGATCGCCGGAATTTCCAGCGTCGCCAGGGAGTCCATGTAGCAAGCCGCGAGGCGACCCAGGCCGCCGTTGCCTAGGCCCGGCTCCTCTTCTTGGGCCATTAGATCATCCAGGTTTAAGCCCGACTGGGTGACAGCATCGCGCACCTGATCGGCAATGCCCAGGTTAATCAGGTTATTGCCCAGGTGAGGCCCCAACAAAAATTCTGCGGACAGATAACACACCACCCGCACGTCGGGCTGGCGGTAGAGGCGCTTGGTATGGAGCCACCGCTGCAACATGCGATCGCGCACCGTATGGGCCAACGCCATATAGAAGTCATTGCGGGTGGCGACTTCGGGCCAACGCCCCTGCAGATAAAACAGATGGTCAGCCATCGCCCGACGTAGGGTTTCGATGCTCAAACCGGTGCGATCATCTTCAACGTCAACCGTTGGGCATCCCAAGGGAATGTTCATGGCAGCAGGCTCCTAAGACAATGGGGGCAGGGATCCCGGACTCAGGTTTTAAGGCTAACCCAAGCAGTTTGGATCAGGGTTAACCCTCACCTCCAATGCCATCAAGGTTTACAGTTGCACTTCAGGGAAATAATGATGATAGAGGCGGGCAATCTCTTCGGCAAAGCGATCGCGCACCTCAGCGGGGCCAACCACAATGCAGTCAGGGCCGTAGCGGCGCACCTCGCGAAAAAACCAAAAAGGATTGCTCACTTGTCGAACGATCCGACGGGCATCTGCCGCCATCACATCTTCAATATCTTCAGGCCGGGAAGCATAGCCATGGATGAGCCCCCCCTGAAGCTGCAGTTCGACGGCCAGGGTGTCTAGCTGGCCCCGCCACTGACCGGTGACCGGTACAACCCCCTGAATGCGATCTAACCTTAGGCTCCGATTATGTTGCAGGGCGGCAATTCCAGGACGATGGCTCAGCTCTTCGCACCAGAGCTGTAGATACAACCGCTTTTCGTAGGGCACCAGCTCGGCATAGCGCACGGTAAATTCGCTCAAGTTTCCACTGGGTTTGCCATATACCAGGTGGAAGGGCTGTTGGGCCTGGATCAGCTGATCCAACTGGAGCCGCCAGCCTTCCGTCGGTAGACTCACCTGCTGCATCAGACGTTGACGCAGGGGTGGGGCCAGATGACCAAAATCCAGCAAAAGTGTAATTACACTTTTGGCCTCCTCAATATGGCCCGCATCGATTAAATCCCCCACGGCCTGTTGCAAAGAATGGACTTGCGGCTGGGACAGCGTGATGTCTGCGCCCACCCGTAATTCCCCTTGGGCGATTGCAGTAACTAGGGCTGATGGGCTCGGGCTTTTTCCCCAGTAATAGCCACAGCGATCGGCCAGGGCATCGAGCTGGGCCTTGGTGCCGGAGGGGATGGAGAGAGTGAGGGTTTCTTTTTTCCTGGACATCGTCAGAAAATCTGGAATTTGCAATTACAAATTAAGGTTTTGTGTGATAAACTCTTTATCGCAAGTATAAGTTGATTGATTACGACTTTTGCCTGATCGGTGCGTTGAAAAGCACCGATCAGGGGCCAGAGATTGTTCCGTTGTTGTTTAGCCTCGGCACTCAAGGAAATTCTATGGTTGAGCTGTTTGTCACCATTGCGATTGTCTTGTATTGCTTTACTAAGACCGTCTTTACCCGCTCCCCCCAATCGTCTGCGCCCCCGGTCCCCTCTTTAGAAGACCAGCTCAATGGCATCCTGGCCCAATACCTGAGTCAGGGCGTTAAGCTCAAAATTGAGAAGGATAGATAATCTCAGCCCACTAGCGAGCTGAACAGCCGGTCAGCTCGTTGCCCTCAACATGGACGTTGAGAGCCTGATCAGCGGTGTTGGCCATGGGCTTGCCGAAAGCGCTGGTCATTACCGAGAGGAAACCGCAACTTGCCATCCGGCCATGGCGGATGGCAAGCATTTGTGGGTAGTATGGGTGCAGATTTCGCGGCGGACGGGTGTTTGCTCCTTGTCCACGGTGCGTACCCCTGTCATTCCAGTTCGCTTCTCAGTCCAGATGCACCAAGAGATTTCCCATGCAGTCTGAAGCCTTTAATGAGCTTTTTCCCCTGTTCGATGTGGCTAGTCCTGAGACCATCGAGTGGCTTTTATCCGTTGCCACTGAGCATGATTATCCATCTGGGCGTGCGGTCTTAATGGAAGATGCCTGGGGCAATGCCGTCTATTTTATCCAGTCCGGTTGGGTTAAGGTGCGTCGCCATGCCGGTGAAGACTTCGTTACCTTAGCGGTTTTAGGCCCAGGTGATTATTTTGGGGAGATGGCCATCTTAGACGAATCACCTCGCTCTACGGATGTGGTGGCGCTGTCGCCTGTAAAGCTGCTGAGCGTATCGGCCCAGCGGTTTATTCAGACCCTGTTTAAAGATTCACAATTGCATCACCGGATGTTGCAGTTGATGGTGCAGCGGCTACGGATCACCAATTTCCGATTTCAACTGAGGAATCAGCCCCCAGCGGTGAAATTAGCCTACAGCTTGGTGAGTTTGGCCGATGCCTATGGTCAAGCCGGTGACGCTGGGGTGGAAATCCTCAATATTCCCATGAAGGATATCGCCGATGTGACCGATATCTCCGAGGATGACGCTAAGAAGATCTTTGAGAAACTGACGGAGAAGGGCTGGGTCAAGGTAGAGGGCGATCGCAATGTGATTGTGTTGACGAACGCTAAGCAACTTACCCAACTCGCTGGGCGAGCCTAAGGGCCTAGCCTGATTGCAATCCAGCCAAAACCGGAGGGGTGAATCAAGGAGATTGCTGCTAATCAGGGATCTCTTTAACTTTTGCTGCGATCTCCCGAGCTTCTGTAGCGATCGATTACAGCCGCCTAATCCCTATAAAAAGCCGTGTTAGCGTGATCCTCAAAGGTAGGGCTCTCCTATGGGGGCTCTTGTGCAATCCTTGGAGGACCTTCGCTATGCCCATTCATCCCCCACCCCCGTCAATTTCTCCCCGTCAGATGACCCTGATGCGGATCGTTACAGCCATGGCTTGGAGTGATGGTCACTTGGCCGAAGAGGAAGTGGCCGTCATGTTGGATCGCTTTAGTGGTTTATTTGCCACCACCCCACAGCAAAAAACAGCGCTGCACAAGGAACTACGGGAATACATGATGCAGAACATTCCCTTGGAGGAGTTGACGCCCCAACTCCACAACCCAACGGAACGGGAGTTGGTGCTGCGATTGGGATATGAGGTGATTAGTTCCAGTGCTCGCACCCCTGATGAAAGCTTGATCAACGACGCTGAGGCCGCTGCCTATCAAAAGCTTGTGAAGTTTATGGACTTACCTGCGGAGGTGGTCAAACGCATTGAATCTGAGTCCCAAGCGACGCCTAAAGGGGGATCGGTCGTGGATACCATGGCCGATCACCTCCAGCGGTTTTTTGCCAGTTAGCCTTCATTATTCATGGAGGATATTCAGGGTGCTTCCAATTATTCAGTCACTGCACCTAGACAGCCGAGGATAGCCTTAATCGAGCTTCGTCTGACCCCATAAAAAACAGGGTTTTCAGCGGTCTATAGGCACACGACTCCTAGGGCAACACTAGAGTGACCTTCCCTCGAAAAAGTGGACATTCCCGCAGAGTCGATACCGAAGGAGAATGTTCAGATGGGGCAAAAACCGCGTAGGACATTTACAGACGAGCAGAAAGCCGAGGCCGTACAAATCGTTAACCCATCCGGTCAACCGTTCAGCCAAGTGGCCCAAGAAATGGGATTGACCGAAGGTGCGTTGCGTAAATGGGTGAAACAAGCCCAGCTTGATGCCTCAGGTGAGGGTCAAGGTCAACTCACCTCTGCGGAACGCCAGGAGCTCAATCAGTTACGACGAGAGCTCAAGCACGTTCAAAGTGTAAACGCCCGATATCTCTGAGGACCCAGGAGAATGAGAGCTTGACTCAACGTATTCAACAGATTTATGACGCCAGTCGTCAAAGCTACGGCTCCCCCCGAATTCAGGCGGCTTTAGCGACTGAAGGATGGCGATATCTGGCCGTCATCATCGACTGGTTTTCGAGACGGGTGGTGGGTTGTCGATGGCAGAGCACATGCGTACTGAACTGGTGTTAACGGCCCTAGAAGCCGCCTTGGGGCAACGACACCCGGCTCCAACAGGGCTGCTGTTCCACTCCGACTGAGGTTCTCAGTATGCCAGCGGTGACTACCAGAGGGCCCTTCAACAGGCTACGGTAATGGGGAGCATGAGTCGTTGTGGCAATTGTTGGGATAACGCGGTCGCTGAAAGTTTCTTTGGCACCCTCAAAAGCGAGCTGATTCACCCCAGGATCTTCTCGAATCGCACCTTGGCCCGCACCGTCATTGTCGAATGGATTGCAGTCTTTTATGACCGCCAGCGACTGCACTCAACCATTGGATATCTTTCCCCGACCCAGTTTAAAGATCATTACTGGTCTTCTCTAGAAAGCCAGAGTGCTGCTTAAATCAACTGTCTACTTTTTTGAGTCAAGCTCAATCCCGTCCCCTCTGCTATGGCACTGAGCGTCCCTCGACTCTGCGTTTTCAGGAAGTCCGTCACCTGTTGTCGCCGCTCTCACCGGTTTGCGGCGATCGCGATACGACCCATCGCCTAAACGCTCAGTAAACCTACCGCCGAAATCGTAAAAACTGCCGCAGCGGCGATAGCAGTGACATAATCCAGCGCACCCGCACCAACACCAGTAAATGCCCGCTTCCCCCAGCAACAACCCCTGGACAACGCACCCAGCGATTTTTCATGTCTGGGTGCAACGCGATCGCAATCTTTGAGGACTTCTCTGGGTGAGGAATCGAGACCGTAGCGCGATCGCGCAGTTGTGTCTCCGTTACCCAGATTTGCCAGTACTGGTTCAACGGATTGTTAGGGTCCCCCCGTTCCGACGACGACACCACTCCACGAGGCGGACGGGTAAACTGCACCAAGCCAAAGGCCAATAGGCCCAAAAGCGTCAGAGCCAGAAAAAACGGCCCGAGCCCCAGCTCAACGAGATCGGACAACGCCGCAAATGCCCCCACTATGCCCGCTAAACTCAACCAACCCGCCCAATAGGTGCGACGGATCTGGGGCCAACAACGCTTTATAGCAGTCGCCAATTGCATTAAGACATAAGCTAGAAG
>JAQCKL010000264.1 GCA_027592485.1 Cyanobacteriota bacterium | reverse complement strand
CGGACGGAGGTGAATTGCTGGGCCGGACGTTCACCGACGCGCTGGGTGGGGCTATCGGGGGTAATCAGCTTCGGGTGGGCTGCTTCTAGGTCTTGGAGCTGGCGATAGAGGCGATCGTAGATTTCGTCTTCGAGGATGGGGCGATCGAGGACATGGTAGGCATAGCTGGCCCGTTGCAGTTGCTGGCGGAGTTGGGTGATTTGTTGAGCGATCGCGCTGCCCATGGGCATCTCTGGAGGCGGTTGTCAGAGCTAGTGTAACCGTTTCGGCAAGGTTGTTATCACCTGTCGAGGTGCCATGAAAATGACCGCTGATTGAGAGACTAGTGTGACTTTAGGGGTAATCTGTGTAGACTGTTAGGGAGTTTACGTAGGTTTACGGAAGGGGCGCTGCTCACAGCAATCATTTATTACCCGAGCGATCGCATAAACTCACGGTGTTAATTCCCCTGCTGTGCAGACTAATCAAGGAGGGAAACACGGCACGCCCACTCAACTAATGCTTCTAGGGGTTTGGACTTTGATGGTCTACCGGATCTCAGTCCCCCTGCCTTGGCCATCCTGAGATGGTGCTGGGTGGCCAAGTTCTAATGCCTCTCCGTTAGAGCTTGCATGGGTCATGGCGATTACCTGTTGTCCAGATGCTGCCCAGATACGTTGCTTGCCCGAATAGGAAGCTAGAATCTTGTTGATGTGACCGTAGTAATTCTGCTGGAGTTACCCCTTCTCCATGGAAGAGCGTGAATTTATTGAGGAAATAGATCTCCAGAAGTACTGGTTGGTACTGCGTCGTCGTTGGTTACCCGCCTCTTTGGTGTTTGTCAGCACATTGTTTATGGCCGTTGCCTATGCTGCCACCCGTACGCCGACTTACCAGGCAGCGGGGAGTCTCCTCTTCCAAACAGACTCTCAAACAGCACTGACTGGGGTGGGCCAGAACCTAGGAGAATTACAGGCCCTCAGCATTCAGAACAATCCCTTAGAAACCCAATCAGCTGTCTTCCGGTCCAATCGGGTCATCCAAGATGTGATTGAAACCCTCGATCTTCGAGATGAGACCGGCGAGTATATTTCCCCCATTGTGATTCAACGGGGGCTCTTGGTAAGTCCTGCGGTGGGCTCTGATGTCTTGGGGGTTCTCTTCAAGCATACTGATCCGGAATTTGCTGCGGACGTTGTCAACCAGTTGATGCGTTCCTACATTGCCAACGACATTGAAAGCAACCGCGCCCAAGCCTTTGCCGCACGAAATTTTATTGATCAAGAACTCCCTGAAGCTTCACAAGCAGTGGATGACGCTGCTGAGGCCCTCCGCCGATTCAAACGTGAGAACAACATTGTTTCTTTGGAGCGGGAAGCCGGTGTTGCCGTTGATATCGTCGCCAATTTAGACAATCAAATTAATCAAACCACTGTCGAGTTGGCCGATATTCAGACCCGCGCCGCTGAGATCGCTGGCCAACTGGGGATGCCCCCCGCAGAGGCGGTTGATATTAATGCCCTTAACCAGGCTCCTGGGGTTCAGCAGGCCTTAGTAGAGTTACAGCAGATCCAAGCCCAACGGGCTAATGAGCAGGCCCGCTATACGGATCGCCATCCGGTGGTCGCCAATCTTCAGCGGGAGGAAGCAGCTGCCTATGATCTATTACAAGAGCGGGTATCCCAAGTGCTGGGGCGAAATGCCAACATCTCCCCTGGTTTGTTACAAGGGGGGCCACTACAACAACAGTTGATTACCAACTTGGTGCAAGCAGAAATTGAGCGGTTGGCACTCAATAGTCGTCTAGACATCCTCGTGAACACTCGGGATACTTACCTTGATTGGAATAGCAACTTTCCTGATTTAGAACAGCAGCAGCTACAGCTCACCAATCGCCTAGCGGCAGCACAGGCCACCTATGAAACCCTGCTGGCACGGAAGCAAGAAATCGAGCTGGTTGAAAACCAGCAGATTGGCAATGCCAGCATTATTGAAGATGCCGAGGCCCCGCTATATCCAATCGGGCGCAGCAAGAAGATCTATGTGGCTGCTGGCTTTGTGGTGGGGCTTTTTCTCGGGGTGGCCATGGCCTTCTTCCTCGATCTGATTGATCGTTCCCTGAAAACAACCAAGGAAGCAGAGCAATTGTTTGGCTACCCCATGTTGGGGTTGATTCCCCGATACCCAATTGCTGGAGATAAGGCAAGTGCGGTGGTCCCAGATTACCCACCGCTGATCCCAGAGCAGCTTAGCCCAATCGTGTCGGATGCCTACCAGATGTTGCAGGCTAATTTAAAGTTTATTCGCTCCGACAAAACCCTCAAAACCTTTGTGGTGACCAGTTCCGTCGGGGGTGAAGGCAAATCATCGGTGGCAGCTCAGTTGGCCCTCAGTATCTCGCAGTCGGGTCGTCGGGTTTTGCTGATTGATGCCGATATGCGTGCGCCGGCTCAACACCATGTGTGGAATTTGATCAACGGCATTGGTCTCAGTCATGTTTTGGTCGGGGAGGGAACCCTAGGCAAGGCATTGCAGACGATTGATAAAAACTTAGCCGTGATGACGGCGGGGGTGACGCCACCCAATCCCCTAGCACTGCTGGATTCAGCTCAGATGAAAGGTCTGCTGAATACCCTCAGTCATCCCTATGAGGTGATTATTATCGATACCCCATCCCTAGCGGGGACAGCCGATGCCGCTATTTTAGGGAAAATGTCAGATGGGGTGATTATGGTGGTGCGGCCTCGGGTGGTTGATTCGCCTAGGGCTACCGCAGCCAAGGTTTTGTTGGAGCGATCGGGAGCTCCGGTTCTGGGGTTGGTGGCCAATGGGGTCAATTTGAATGCCGAACATGAAGAATATGTGTCAGTGATCGCCCAACCCAAGTCTGCCATAGCACCACTTCCGTCAGTACCCTCTGACCAACTGGTGGGTGCCAGTGTGGGCTCTGCTAAAGACAAATCTCCTTTTGATTGGTTAGATGATTAGGGCAGAAACCCCCTTTAATGCACTGAAAATTCCAGCATCTCACCAATAGCCTAAAAATTGTAAGACCCATACAAAAATCATGTCTCACCCAACTGCCCATGAGCCAAAAGCTTTGGGGATTTGGCAACAAATCCAAGAAGATTGGGAAGCCCATGGACGAGATTGGACTAAGCCAGGGTTTCGGGCGGTGGCTGTCCATCGCTTTGGGGTTTGGCGAATGCAGCTTCAGCCGAAGCTGTTGCGAGCCCCCTTCAGCATTCTGTATCGCATGCTGTTTCGGAAAATTCGTAATACCTACGGGATTGAATTACCCTACTCTGCCCAGCTAGGGCGACGGGTGATTATCGAGCACCAAAGCGCCATTGTGGTCCATGGCCACTGTGTAATTGGAGATGATTGTATCTTGCGTCAGGGCGTGACCTTGGGAAATCGCTACCGGGAAAAGCCATTGGATGCGCCTAAGCTTGGCGATCGCGTCAATGTCGGGGCCGGGGCCAAGCTCTTTGGGGCTATTGAGATTGGTAGTGATGCCAAATTGGGGCCAATGCTGTTGTCCTTTGTGATGTGCCAGCAGGGGCAACAGCAGTCGGATTGCCTGCCCGTATTTTACCTGCCAAGGTTAGATCAGTCGTTGATGTTGATCAGGTGAGTCAGTCCCTAATCCATACTGCTGAGAACCATTAGTACCCTGACGATGCTTTTAACCGGAATTCTTGGGCTGATCTTGGGTTTAGGGGTGCTGCTCTATGGCCTTCTTACCCTGTTGTTGCTAGTAGAGGTATTAGTGGCATTATTGCCAGAGTCTCCTTTAAGACTGAGGGACGCAGAGCCGAAGCCAACTTGGCGCATCTTAGTCCCCGCCCATAATGAGGCCGAAATCATTGAGGGCACGTTGTCGCAGTTGCTTTTGCAGGTTGATCATCCACGGCAGATTGGTGTGATTGCCGATAATTGTACGGACCAAACCGCTGAGCTGGCTCGGCAAATGGGGGTCCAGGTCTGGGAACGGCAAGATGATACTCGACGAGGCAAGGGGTATGCGCTGGCTTTTGGCCTAGATCAGTTGTCGAGCCACCCTCCGGAGGTAGTGGTCATTGTGGATGCTGATTGTTATCTATCCCCTGGCGGGGTCAAGAAAATCGCCCACCAATCGGCGACCCTACAGCGTCCGGTACAGGCTATCTACCGGATGGAGTTACCACCAGACCCGCAGCCCCGCGATCGCATTTCCGGCTTTGCCGTCACGGTCAAAAATCAGGTCCGAGCAGGGGGATTATCCCGCATGGGTTTCCCGATTTTGCTGGGGGGAACAGGTATGGCTTTCCCTTGGCAAGTGTTGCAATTGGCAGATCTCGCCACAGGCAACATCGTCGAAGATATGAAGCTGGGTATTGACCTAACCATTGCAGGTTATCCGCCAGTATTAAATTCTGCCGTTCGGGTAATTGGCAAACTACCCAGTGACGCTGTCGCCGCCAAGTCCCAACGCACCCGCTGGGAACATGGGCATTTGCAAACGTTGGCGACCGATGTTCCTCGTTTAATCCAGCAGGGTGTTCAGCAGCGGCGTATAGCGCTGATCATCCTGGCCATGGATTTGGCTATACCACCCTTGGCGCTGTGGGTAATGATCGGAGTAGGGCTAACCTTCACCGTTGGATTACTGGGTTGGTTTGCAGCAATTTGGACACCCTTAAAGATGCAAACTGGGGCCGATCTTTTGCTAGTCACAGATGTACTGCTTGCTTGGCTGCGATGGGGGCGTCACGATTTATCTTTTGGGCAGTTAATAGCAATCCCTCTCTATGTAATTTGGAAAATACCACTCTACCTGACTGCTTTTAGGCGTCCTCAGGCAGCTTGGGTTAGAACTGAGCGAGATTAATAATTTAGGTTGCTTCGCTAGTGCTTGCCAGCATATTTCCCGAGTCTTTTTTCTTTGATCTGACAACTTTAGATCTCCCTACATTAAGGGCGATCGCGATATAAATTGGCCAGAAGAGATGAACTCGATAAAACACATAACTTTCAGTAATATTATTTACAACAAATAAAATCATAAAGCCTAGCGGCCATAAATCTTCTGGCTCTTGAAAATCATACGCTTGCTGAAATGCTCGCGTCAGCATAACAATTAAACTTGCCAAGAACAATCCTGCTCCTATTAGGCCAACGTCAAGCGCCAAGTCAATAAGTCCATTGTGAACATGGGGTGGAATAAAGTCACCGGTAAAATCCAGAGCCCTGCCCAACTCAAAAGGATAGGGACTACCAGGAGCCCAAAATCCTCTAAGGCCATAGCCTAGAAGAGGGCGTTCCAAGATTCTCTGTATCGCAATAGACCACATAGGCACTCTTCCTGTCAGGGTAGGGTCCTTACCCATTGCCAGCACAATTTCTTGCCAATTCCCCAGTAGAATAATTGCACCAGAGCCAAATACCAAAAGGACTAAATCTAGTAGCAATACAGTTATTTTGCCCTTCCAACGAAATTTTGAGTAAAGGAATACACCAGAAGAAATTAGAATCGACAATATTAATCCTGTTCCAGAAGTTGTCATAAATACAAAGCCGAGAGCAGAAAATCCTAATAAGCGCAGATAAATATGTTGATTCAAACCCATCCATTTCTCTTTGGTGACCCGAAAAGATGGCAACAATAAGGAAAGGGCAGATAAAACCATATAAGAACTAGTCGTATTTTTATGCCCATAAATACCTGTCCAGGCACCAGCAAAGGCTCCATGATCTCGACCAATAGATGGGTTCGCAATAGCAAATAAAATACTTATTAATAAACCCAGAGAAAGCCCCCAGCATATTTTTCCGTTTAGATGTCTAATATCAAAGGATGTACCCAAGTATATGCCGAAGGCAGTCATAGGCATAAATTCGGATTTGATGCTGCTGAATGTAAAATCTGAGAAGTCCGACCACATAAATGAAAATATCGCCAAAGCAATCAAACCTGCCAACCATATGTCTCGCTTGATTTTATAGGCCAAAAAATTCAGCCTGAGCAAAATAAAACTTATCGAGCCGGCAAATAGAAACCAGCGACTCAAACTAACTATAGAGCCCGAAAATAGTTTTGAAAGCCCTCCAGAAAAAAAGAGGACTCCCAAGCAAATAAAACCAATTTCTCCATAATCAATATATTTCTGTTTCATTTCTGAATAATAATTTTTGTAAATTCACCAATTAGATCGCTATTTAAATTTTCAGGCTAATCCCCTTTCAGTAATAGATTTAGATTGATCACCATCCCTTTTGAACACACAGCAGCTTGTTGGCTAGAAGTTAGATTTTTGGAGTCAATGATCCCCAAAAATCTAATGGTTTATTACAATAGCTCAAAAACTTTTCTGTATCATCAGAAAGTTGATCAATGACCCAATTTCTTGCTTCTACTTCCCATTGTGGCCGAGATGTTAGCTTTGACATAAATAGTTTTCGAGATAAATATTTGGTAGTCCTAAAAAGGTAAGGATGGTTGTAATCCTTTTTCTGAAAGGGTTTCGACCAATAAAGCTAG
>JAQCKL010000263.1 GCA_027592485.1 Cyanobacteriota bacterium | reverse complement strand
ATTTAGTAATAGAGAAATATGATTCCCATGACTAAACCCCACTCTTTTGGGTTGAAGCACCCTAAATCAGAAATGACAGTTCAGAACCGAGGCCATGGACCTAGGAACCGATGATGCCGCCATCCTTTTTGGTGATGACAATGGTGCAATCCCGAGGAATCGGACCATTGGGGTCGGCGGGGTTATTGGCCACGGGAAAATTGCTGGCCGCAGGGTCGCCGTTGCCAGGGTGTTGTGTGTTGATGAACATGGTCTTGCGATCGGGGGTAACGGCAATCCCGGTGATTTCATCGCCAGTGACGCCGCTAAACAGGCGACAAATCTCACCGGTGGCCGGATCGGCAACCAGTAATTGATTGTTGGTCTGGGTCCCATTCACTAAACGCTGCTGGCCCCCATCGGTCTGAATAAAGAGACGCCCATCGGAATCGGCCCACAGACCATCAGGGTCGCTATAGGTGGTTTTGTCTTTGGCGGGATGGGTATCTGCCGCAATAAAGGGAATCGTCCAAGTAAAGGTCGTACCGATATGGCGATTACTATCCACCATCCGCAGAATGTGACCATCAGGGTTGGGTGCCAAAGGACTGCCGGGACCGGTTGCAGTCCGTTGGCTGTTATTGGTCAGAGCCCAGAAGATGCTGCCATCTTTAGCTACGGTGGTCCATTCTGGGCGATCCATGGGGGTGGCACCCAATAGGTCAGCGGCCAATCGAGCGAAAATCATAATTTCGCCTTGATCGCTGAAGTTTGCAGCCAGCACTGGGTTGCGAATGGTTAGCTCTAGCCAGTTACCCGTCCCGTTCTCATTAAACTTGGCGACATACAGCTTGCCAGAGTCCAAGGGGCTCAGACCACGGCGGATCGCAGCCTGCCAATTGGTTGAAGAAACAAACTTGTAGCAATAGTCAAAGCGCTGATCATCCCCCATATAACCCACCGCACGGCCCCCGCGACCGATGGTGACAGCAATGCCCTCATGCTTAAAGCGGCCCAAGGCGGTCCGCTTAACGGGTTTCTTGCTGGGATCATTCGGATCGATCTCAACAACCCAACCAAAGCGGTGCTGCTCGTTGGCATAGCTCGGGTTAGACAGGTCGAAACGGGGGTCAAACAGTTCCCAACCGTAGTTGAACCCGTCAAAATCGAAACCGTAGCGCTGTTGCGCTTCGGTACGGTTGTCATTGAAGGTGGCACCCTCGGTTGAGCCAAAGTAACCGTTGAAGTTTTCTTCGCAGGTCAAGTAGGTGCCCCAGGGGGTGTAACCGTTAGCACAGTTATTGACGGTGCCTTTGGGCTCGTTGTTGGCCGTATTGGCTAGCAGGGGGTGACCGGCAGCCGGGCCACTGAACTCAACCGGGGTGTTGACATGAATGCGGCGAGCATTGTTACTCGCTACACGGTCCCATTTACCACCCACTTTCTTAATCTCAACCACACTCACACCATGGGCGTGCTGAGAAACTTTGACATCCTCTAGGCTCGTCGGCGCGGCCTTACCCAAAACATGGGGATTTGTGCCGAATTCATGGTTAATGCAAAGCATGCCATGGGTGTTGCTGCCCTCAAAGGGGAAGAACCACATGCCATCGTGGCCGATGCCCACTTGCTGGGCCTGTTGGGCTGAGGTGGGGCGGGTGTTGGGGTTGCCCGTATACTCGGGGCCACCGGGCTGAATGGAAGTGCCCCAGGGGATCAAGACATCGTACTGATAGTCATCAGAGATGTTGGGGACAGGGCCAAAGCTAATGTCAAAGGGGACGGGGGCGAAGTTGATCAAGCTGCTGGTCGCTTGGGCGATCGCGGTCCCAGAGAAGGTGCTAGCAGCGCCAGCCCCTTCGGTCGTCGCGGCTGTGGCCACTTGGCCTAGACCTTTGTTGCCGGCCAAGGTTGCTAGGAAAGCGGCAGCGGATAGACCGGCACTGCGGGTGATTAGGTGGCGACGGGACATACTGGCCTGGAAAATGTCCTCAAAGGGACGATTTCCCGACTTATTCGTCACCTCGTTGTCATGCTCAAACATCGTTTCTCCTCTCAAGTCAACTTTAATGAGTCAGCAACGCGAACCAACCATTATCTGGGAAAGGTTTAAGTCTATAAACCTCCAATTCGACCCCAGATCTTTGCCCTGACTAGCAGCGTCAAACTAATGCAGGGAAAGCCTTTGAAAAAGTTTTTAACGGCGAGAAAATCAATCCCAATCAGACAGATTCTCCTGATTCACCTGGCTTTGTGAACTGATCGACGTGGGCTCCCTGAAGGGGATATTTGCCCCTGGTCTGCCAGGGGGAAAAGCCCCAGCGGTCACGATGGGTTGAATATCCCCGTGACGTTGTAATAGGGCGTGGGTGCTCTCGGTGTAATAGCGGGTCCAGCGGCTCACCTGGGGCTCTGACTGCCACCCTGTGCGGGAGACAGTGGTCACCAAAATGGGCGAAATCTCGCCGTAGCGCTCGCCCAGTACCACCACTTCGATCTGACTCACGCCGGATTGCTGGCCAAAGGTGTTGACAATAATTTGTCGGACTAAACCCTCTGCTTCATCCAGCAAGGCACCCTGGGTGACCCTACTGCCAATGGATATTTCGACAGTGTGGTGATCGACGGTCGGTTCATTGGCTTGCCCGGCCCTAAAGGGAATTAGTACCAGCAGCAGGACAAAGCAAGCATAGAAAAAACGATCCATGGATCGTTTAAGGGGCAATAGCATAAATCAGGAAAATAATGCTTTTTAAAGCAATCACTCACGAACGGCACGATGGAATAAAAATCCAAGGGTCATGTCTAAATCATGACAACCGCAAGTGCAATACTCTCACCCAAGCTTTAAATAACCAGGCCAGTTCAATTAAGCTGAGGTTAACCTTAAGTGAATTCTCGTAGGCAATCAAAAGTGATCATTAAAACCAAATTTATATCCGGTTAATTTCTGCTTAAGACGTAAGGGAACGACCAGAATCCTTGGTCTTGATCAATGGCATATATTTATTGCCTAGGGCTATTGACAATGGGCTGCTATGGCCTAGAACGTTGTTGATGTTTTGATCAATAACGTTCATTAACCCTTAATGTTGGACTGCTCTAATGCAAAAGTAGGTCACCCTTTTGAGTCCGTGGGTGAAGAAGACCCTGGGACGTATCCACATCTGGGCTGGCGTCAGTACAATCCCTGATAGCAGCCGCCCGTCCGGTTAGGACTGCGATCGCCTTTGATCCTGCCCCAGGGACCAGAGCGCGCCTAGGTATCCTAAGTAAAGTGGCCAGCACCATAGATGCCTGCCATCCTTTTCCGAGATCGCAACCCATGCAACCCAGCCTGAACGCACCATCCGCCTGGCAACGGCTCAAAACGGGAAAGGTCACCTGTGAGCAAGCCCTCAGCCTATTGCGTAACGACCAAGGGGAACTCAACCTGGGGTTGTTGGATAAGGAAGTTGAACGGCGCTTTTTTCAGCCCTTTCCCGATCCTGCAACCTTGCCCCCGGTCGTGCCCTTGCTGCTGTGGCTGAACTGCTACTACTTGGGGAGCCCTAGACCCCTGGCGCTAGACCGGATTAATGACCTGCAAGCCTTGACCCAGGCTGACATTCAGGTTTTGCCAATTACCGAGAAAGCCTACCGGCGCTGGTACCATGCCAAAAATTTAGACCCCAGCCGTATTAGTGCTGACCGCCTCTTGAATCCCCTCACGGGTCAGCAAGAGCAGGAGAACATTAGCGAGACCACCGAGCTGTTTTTGGCCCAAGCTGCGGATCAGGTCGAGCGGATCAAGACGCTGATTGCCAGTGCCCTGCGTAACCGCACCAGTGATATGCATCTGGAGCCCACCCCCGATGGCTTGCTGGTGCGCTATCGCATTGACGGGGTGCTGCGGGATATCACCCTGTTGCCACCGGAGGTGGGGCGGCGGGTGGTGGTGGCCCTCAAGGTGATGGCCGACATGGATATTTCTGACAGTCGCCGCCCCCACGATGGTCGCATTGGCGAAAAATACGCCTCGGAAACGGGGGCTGACCTGGGGATGGATATGCGGGTCAGCACCCTGCCCTGTGTGGGGGGTGAAAAGGCGGTGGTGCGGTTGTTGCCCCGCAAAAATCCGTTTTCTACCGTCAATAGGCTGGGGTTCTCGCCAACGGTATTGCCCACCTACCAGAGTTGGCTGCAGCAGCCCCAGGGGCTGATCATCTTTACCGGCCCCACCGGTTCCGGCAAAACCAGTACCCTCTATACGAGTTTGCAGGCGATCGCCCAAGAGCATGTCAATGTGGTCACGGTGGAGGACCCGGTGGAGTATGTGCTGCCCCGCATCACCCAAACCCAAGTCAACGAGGCGGCGGGGATGACCTTTGCGGCGGGGTTGCGGGCGATCCTACGCCAAGACCCTGACATTGTGATGGTGGGGGAAGTGCGCGACCCCGAAACCGCCGAAACCGCTATCCGCGCTGCCCTTACGGGTCATCTGGTGTTTACCACTTTGCACACCAATGACGCGATCGGGGCGATTCCTCGGCTGAAAGACATTGGCCCGGATCCAGGCTTGGTCAGCGATGCCCTGTTGGGGGTGATTGCCCAGCGTTTGGTGCGGCGGGTGTGTCCCCACTGTGCGGAACCCCATATCCCTAAGCCGGAAGTCCTGGAGCGGTTGGGCTTACTCAGCAACCAGATTAACCTCAGCCAATGCCGCCAAGGGCGGGGCTGCGAGCAGTGTTTTGGGTCGGGTTATCTGGGGCGGGAGGCGGTGGTAGAAATGCTGGAGGTGGATGACACGATTCGGGACATCATTCACGAAGGCAACACCACCGATTTACGTCAGTATCTCCATGACATCGATTTCATGGGCTTCCGCAAGGCGGCGGTGGAGAAGGTGCTGACCGGGATCACCACGATTGAGGAGGTGTTACGGGTCTTGCCCCACAGCGCTTTACGGAGCCCCCGGACGATTCGGAGTCAATTGCTGAAGTCGGATCTGCGGTGGCCGACCCAGGCGGTAACCCCAACTGGTGATGCGAGCCCCCCCGTTGCGCACTGACCCGTGATCCTCAACCCTGAGGGCGGAATCAGGCTAGTCTTGGGGGGCTCCAGCACGATGACCCAGCGCGGGGGTGCTTAAGGGCAAGGGAGCTAGAAACCGCAATGGTCGCGTGAATGCCGCTGTCGAGAACTGGGGATATCAGGCTATAACTGAACCGATGCCCCGAGTTCAGTCAGGTCAATGCAAAAAATCAAGCTGTTTTTAGCGTCCTCCTTTGAACTGAAAGCCGATCGCGACCAGTTTGAGATCTTCATCTATCGCAAGTGCAAGGCCTGGTATGACCAAGGCATCTTTTTACATCTGGATATTTGGGAAGACCTGTCCAATGCGGTGGCGGTGGCGGGGTCCCAAAGCGAGTACAACCAGGTGATTCAGGGGTGTGACATCTTTGTGCTGCTGGCCTTTAACAAGGTGGGGATGTACACCGCTGAGGAGTTTGGCAAGGCGTTTGGGCAGTTTTCTCAGACCCAGAAGCCGTTTATCTTTACCTACTTCAAGACGCCCCCCACCACCCAAGATCGCAAAGACCTACAGAGTCTATGGGCGTTTCAAGACCAGCTCCAGGCGCTGAAGCATTTTAAGACGGACTATCAGACGATCGAAGGGTTACGGGAACACTTTGGCAATCAGCTCGATAAGCTAGCGGCCAGTGGGTTTATGTCGATGCAGTCTGAGGCGGAGCAGGCCACAGGGGACAGCGGTGGGGCGACGGCAACGGTAACGGGGGCGGGTCACCGGACCTATCAGAATGTCACTGGCAGCACCATCACCGACAGCTCGAAGACGTACAACATGGGGGATATTGAGAGCGCTCGGTTTGAATAATTATCAATTCAAAATTAAGAATTCAAAATTCGGTTCATGGGCGATATCAAGACCTACAACATCGAAAATATTGAGAACGCCCAGTTCTTTAATCAGTCCGATGATTATCAGAGCTTAATCGGTCAGATCGATAAACAGCGTAAGCGCATTGCCAGACTGCAAAAGGGGGGCGATCTAGAAGGGGCGTTAGAGGAGAGCGCTGAGCTGGAGGCGTTGGAAAAGCGGCTGGCAGATTTTAAAGAAAACGTGTTTCGGCTGTATGAGATTTTTACCCGCATAGAGATCAAGACAGAGCGGTTAGCCCAGGCTAAGGCTCACTTTGAGAAAGGGGCGTTTCGGGAGGCGGATGCCATCCTGAATGCGGCGGCGATGGCCCAGGATCTGGACCGGCTGATTGAGCGAGAACAGTGGCTGGATCAAGAAAAAGCCGATATTGCCCAGGGTAAGACCCAACTGGCCGATGAGTATTTAATTAAGGCGCGGCTGCAAACCGTCACCTATGACCAGCCGGACTGGTTTGAGCTTGCCTGTGACTATTTTGACACCGCCCTGAAGGCTACCCGAACCGCCGCAGCGGTGTTTGAATATGCGCTGTTTTTGCAAAACCACAATCGCTTTGCCCCAGCCCAACCTTTGTATGAGGAATGCCTAGCGCTGCATCGCGCCCTGGCGGCG
>JAQCKL010000262.1 GCA_027592485.1 Cyanobacteriota bacterium | reverse complement strand
TCCACAGCCCAAGTAGCCCTATCCAACGCGATGGGGCTACTTGGGCATGACTTAGTCTAAACACCAGTTCTAAGCGATCTGCACTTTCATCCACAAAGGCGAGAGCTAGATTTTGCAGGGGGTGCTCCCCCGGCACCAGAATGCGAATTTCGCTCTCTCCACGGTCCTTGAGCCGCTGCAACAGCCCCGCCCGCAACACCGAGGACTTGCCGCTGCCCGAGGCTCCGACGATCGCCAAAAAGTTAGCCTGCCCAATCTTCTCTAAAAGCCGTTGGGTCAGGGCCTCGCGACCGTAGAAATATTGAGTATCCCGGTCGTTGCAATCAAAGTAGGACAGACCCTTGTACGGACAAACCCCTGCCTGCACGGGGATTTCCGTTCCCAAGATTTCGTGCAGCACCGCCTGAACGGTCTGCAACCCTGGCCCAGTTTTTTCGACCCATGCCAACAGCGCCACCGCCCGCTCTCCCTGGGAGGCCGTTTGGGCAGGCAAGATCCCCGCTGGGGGCTCTAGGGCAAACACCAGTTGCTCAAACTGAGCCGCTGGTAGGCTGCTCAGGGTTTTAATCAAGTTCTGGCGATCGAAGGGGTGCATAACAATCCCCCTCAGTCTCTACTTCGAGGTCATGATGTGGACGCCGTCCCAGTTATCGGGGGGCGGGTTTTTCAGATAGGCTTGGGTGCGATCAAGGTGGATTTCGACGGCGCGATCGCTCGGTCTCAACACCGCCGCCTGCTGAAAAATATCCAGAGCCTTGGTGAAATTCATGGCGGTGTAAGCCTGACGCCCATCTTGGTATAGGCCCAAGAAATCCTCGGTGGCGCTGTCTAAAGGATTTTGGCGATAGTCGATCAACTCGTAGATGTTGACCGCTTGATTTTTGCCCTTCACCCGAGTCCGATCCAGCTCTCGCACCCAGATATGTTCCTTACACAGCTCGTAAGTGTATTCGCTGATTACAATGTCGCAACCATACTCCTTCGTCACCCCTTCCAAGCGAGCGCTGAGATTCACCCCGTCACCGATGACGGTGTACTCCATTTTGCGCTGGGAGCCGATATTGCCCGAGACCACTTCCCCAGAGCTAATACCGATGCCAATGCGAATTTTGGGCTGGTTTTGGGTCAACCTCTCGCTGTTAAAGCGGGCCAGACGATGGCGCATGTCGAGGGCCGACTGCACCCCTGCCCAAGCGTGATTTTGGAGGGGCAGCGGCGCACCATACACCGCCATGATCGCGTCGCCGATGAATTTATCAAGGGTGCCCTCAAAGTTAAAGACCGCCTCCACCATGGTTTCAAAGTAGGCGTTGAGCATTTCCACCACCCGGTCGGCTTCCAGGTTTTCGGTGAGGGTAGTGTAGCCGCGAATGTCGGAAAACAGCACGGTGACCTCGCGGCGATCGCCCCGCATCAGCACATCATCCCCGAGGGCCATCACCCGCTCGGCGACCCCTGGAGTCATGTAGCGATAGAGGGTGGTTTTCATCCGCTTCTCTTGGCTGATATCCTCCAACACCAGCAAGCCCCCCCGGACACTGCCCTCGGGATTGGTCAGGGGATTCACCGTTAGGTTAATGCTGCGCTCTAGGCTTTCCAGCTGCTTCTCGGGGTAGAGAACCGAAGCCTCATCGGTTTTACCCCATAGCCAAAAGTGTTGGGGGTTGTCGGTGTCAGGCACCAGCAATTCACAACTTGAGGAGGTCCCGTGGGTTTCCCCTTCGTTATGGCTGGGGTGGAGCATATTAATTTTGAGGGTCTGTTCCGGCACATAGTGCTTCGCCCCCGTCTCCAGGCTGTCTTCCAGGCGAAACCGAATTTTTTCGAGGGGAATCACCTGCCAGACGGGACGGCCCACCAGTTGATGTTCCCAACTGTGTAGGAGGGTGCGATCTCCGCTCTCCTCCTCGGGACAACCCAGCAGTTCCAGGGCCGCATCGTTGATGGTGACGATATTGCCCTCCATGTCGGTGGAAATCACCGCGTCGGAGAGGCTTTGCAGCATGTCCTTCTGATACTGTTTTTCCACCAAGACATCTTCAAACAGCTTGGCGTTTTCGAGGGCAATACCCGCCTGGATGTTGAAGGCCGGCATAAACTCCTCATCGGAGCTGTTAAAGGAGCCTTGTTTTTTGTTGATCAGCTGGGTAACGGCGATCAATTCTCCACTAGAATCAAACACCGGCATACAGAGAATGGTGCGGGTTAGGTAGCCGGTGCGCTTGTCCGAGGCGGGATCGAAGCGGGGATCCTTGTAGGCATTGGGGATATTCAGGGTCTCTTTGGTCGAAGCCACGTAGCCGACGATGCCCCGATCCGCTGGGACCCGCAGATCAATCCAAGATTCGCCATCGGCGCTCCTCACCTTGGACCACAGCTCGTTGCTGCCCGGATCAATCAGCCAGAGGGTGCTGCGATCTGCGGTCATTAGATCACGGGCCTCGGCCATTACCGATTGCAGGGTTTTCTCTAGGTCTAAGCTTTGCTCTAGGGACGAAATCGCCTTGAGTAGGGCCGAGACCCCTTTTTGGTTACGGGCGGCGACGTAAAAGGAGTTGCAACTCTCTAGAATGATGCCAATCGACGAGGCAAACTCCCGAAAGCTGCGCTCGTCTTGGTTGTCAAAGGGCACGACTTGGCCGCTGTCCAGCTTCTTGTTGAGCAGTTGGACGACTGCCACCACATTATCTTCAGTTTTGTTGAGCACCGGCATACAGAGAATGCTCTCGGTGCGGTAACCCGTTTCTAGGTCAGTTTTTTTGTTGAAGAGGTCGCTGGCATAGGCATCGGGGATATTCAGATATTCCCCGGTATCCGCCACATGACCGGCAATGCCCTTCCCTACCGGCACGCGAATTTCCAAACGGACTTCGCCATCTCCTTGGGCAATCTTGGACCACAGCTCTTGCTTATCGCGATCCACCATGAAAATTGTGGTGCGATCGGCATTGAGAATTTGGCCAATCTTGAGGGTAAACGCCTCCAGGATTTGCTCTAGCATGGTTTCTAGAGCTTCGTTATTAATCATGTCGATCGCCCGCAGGAAATGCTCAAATTCCCGAGTGATCTGGTCGAGCAGATTAATGAATTGGGGTGCAGGTAAATCCTTGACGCGGTGGGTGAGGCTCCCCTGTTGATTTACCTGGGAAAAGGTCGCCAACATGCTGGAGTTAGACGTTGCCATAGTGGGTCGCTACTAAAGAGCCATCAACAATGCGAGAGGAAACAGTAGTGCAAAGGGATTTCCCCAAAGGCTTGGTTAGGGCCTAGCCAGAGCTGCTACTACTCTAACCCCATAACCGATCTTCAAAACCGGTGGAAGTATCCAAGCTATAGGGTACTGAATGGAAAGGGATCTTGACTGTTCTAGAGGATGCACAACCTGCATTTACTTGAGAGGCTGTTTAAAAAGCCCTTCACCCTTGATGCTACCGTTACCCAGAACGGGCAACGGTAGCATCAAGGTTTCAGCCGATATCCGGAACGGCTCCCGTATCGAATACCGGAATACCTTCTTTTCAAACAGCCAATTAGGGCTGAAATTCCAACGTGATGCGGAAGCAGAGGGGAGCATAAGGGACAGGGGGCTAGAAGTTAAGGGAAGGCCGCTATCGACGACTAGGGCGAGCGCCTCCCCCTAGCTTTCCATCCCTTCTTCAGCGCGATCCGGTTTCAACAGGGGAAAAGCAATCACATCGCGGATGCTAGCACTGTCGGTTAGGAGCATCACCAAGCGATCGATGCCGATGCCTTCGCCACAGGTGGGGGGCATGCCGTATTCCAAAGCGGTCAAAAAGTCTTCGTCCACCCCCTGGGCCTCCAAATCTCCGGCAGCTTTGCGGGCCGCTTGGGCCTCAAATCGCTGCCGCTGATCAATGGGATCGGTCAACTCTGAGAAGCCATTGGCGGTTTCACGACCGGCAATAAATAACTCAAACCGCTCCACCACACCGGGCTGGCTGCGATGGGGTTTCGAGAGGGGGGAAATTTCGACGGGATGATCGATCAAGAAGGTGGGTTGAATCAGGGTGGTTTCTACCTGCTGCTCAAACACCTCGTTGAGGAGCCGCCCCAGGGAGTCACAACCGTCGCCATTGGCAATGCCCAACGCCGCCACGGCCCCTTTGGCCTGCTCTAGGGACTCAAACTGATGGAAATCCAGGCCGGTATGTTCTTTGACCAGATCATGCATGGAAACCCTTCGCCAAGGGGGGGTCAGGTCGATGGGGGTCCCTTGATAGGTAATCTCGGTGGTGCCCAGCACCGACTGGGCAATAGACGCGATTAGGTCTTCGGTGAGGGCCATGAAATCGTGGTAGTCGGCGTAGGCTTGGTAAAACTCGATAGAGGTAAATTCCGGATTGTGACGGGTGGAAATGCCCTCATTCCGGAAGATTCTGCCAATTTCAAACACCCGCTCAAATCCGCCCACAATCAGCCGCTTCAGGTGCAGTTCCGTGGCAATGCGCAGATACAGCTGCATATCCAGGCTGTTGTGGTGGGTGATAAAGGGCCGCGCCTCCGCCCCGCCCGCTTCCCCTTGCAGGACCGGGGTTTCGATTTCGAGGAAGCCGCGATCTTCAAAATAGCGACGGATGGCTGAGGTAATCAGCGCCCGCTTGCGGAAGGTCTCCCGCACGGGGGGATTCACAATTAAATCCACGTAGCGCTGCCGGTAGCGCTTGGCCACATCGGTGAGGCCATGCCATTTATCGGGTAAGGGCAACAGGGCTTTGGTGAGGACGGCATAGTCCTGCACTTTGACCGACAGCTCCCCTTTATCGGTGCGCTTCAGGGTGCCTTTAACCCCCAGCAGATCCCCTACGTCGGTGAGCTGTTTCAGGTGGGTAAAGGCGTCGGGCTGATCGGTCATGGTTTGACCAATCACCTTTTTGTCTAAATAAAGCTGGATGGTACCGGTTTCATCCTGGAGTGTAAAAAAGGCGAGCTTGCCAAACACGCGGCGGGCGAGGATGCGACCGGCGATCGCCACCTCCGCCTCAACTTCTTCCCCAGGGGCCAGGTCAGCATATTTAGCCTGCAAGTCGGCGGCGTGATCCGTAACATCCCAACGGTAGGCGAAGGGGTTCAGACCGGCCTCCTGCAGTTGCTTAACCTTGTCGAGGCGAGTCGCCCGGATCTCATCCAGGGTTGAAGCGCTCTGGGGGGATTGCGGAGACTCAGTTTTGGCCATAGGAGGGCATGAAGTGGACATTCATCAGGCAATTTTGCACAAGGGACCATTATAGGCAGAAATGTCTGCTGTCCCAGCCTGCGGCCAAGGGGTGAGAAGGCTGACACGACCAGGACTCACCCCAAATCACCTGAGCGGGGAAAAGAACGGCCTCAAGGGCCTCCGTTTTGCTGGTATTCTAGCCAACCGCGCATTTTGCCGGGATTCAACAACCCATGGGGATCGACCTGAGCCTTAAAGGCCACCTGGACTGGATCAATCACCTTCATGCCCCCATCCTCCAACATATAGGTGTGGGGATTGGCAATGAAGGCCCCCTGTTCTTCGTGATAGCGAATAATTTCGTTGAGCCGCGCCTCGGTGGTGTAGCGCACCAGCTGGAGGGCAGCGGGGCAGACTTGACCCCCGACGCGAAAATACTCCAGATGCATCATCACCTCGTCACCAAAGTATTCGGCAAAGCGTTGGACCAAGGTCAGGTCGGGATCGTAGGGAAACAGGGTTTGCAGGTACGTGATGGCGGGATCACTGCTGCGGGCATGGAGGGTGGTGTGGTTCCAGGTGAATTCGGCCAGGGCGGTGCCTTTGCCGGCATCTGCGGCACTTTTGCGGTAGGTGATCGTGCCGTCGAACGCTTTGACCAGTTCCTCGAACAATTCCATCGACGGTTCGGCCATGATCAGCAGCGCCGCTGCCTTGCCCTCCGGCAGGTAGGGTTGCAGGGCCACAAAATACTGGGGAATCGGCCAGGGGTGGATACTGATCAGTTTCTTGATCAGCCCATCGGATTCCCCCAGGGCTTGGCCGAACCGGGCGGCGGTGATGAAATCGTCGAAGCTGACAATCACCTCAGCCCAGGGGTAGGTCGGTCCTAGAGGTATTTCCAACTCGGTGATAATGCCATTGGTGCCATAGCCGTGGTTCACCTGCTGGACCGCATCCCCCCGCAGTTCAATCACGCGGGGATTGTCTTCTAAGGTGACCACCCGCACCGCGTTGAGATTGCCGCGATCGCGCAGTTGCCCATAGGTAATCGAGCCAATGCCGCCGCTGCCGCCGCCAATAAAGCCGCCGATGGTGGCGGTGCGATAGGTGGAGGGATACATGCGTAGTTCCCAGCCCTGGGGACGGGTGATTTTATCAATGGCCGCCAGCTTCGCCCCCGGCTCAACGATGGCGATGCCGGGCTGCACCGATTTGATGGCATTCATCCGGCTCAGGTCTAAAATTACGCCCCCCTCTAGGGGAATGCATTGGCCATAGTTGCCGGTGCCTGCGCCGCGCACCGTGAGGGGAATTTTTCCCTCAACACAGGCCTTAGCCACCGTCAGCACCTCTGCCTCCGACGTGGG
>JAQCKL010000261.1 GCA_027592485.1 Cyanobacteriota bacterium | reverse complement strand
CTTAAGAGATGCGATGGAGCACGTTCTCAAGGTGGTAACGTCTTAACCTAAGTGGCGACGGCTATACAT
The DNA here is from genome assembly GCA_027592485.1 of Cyanobacteriota bacterium. GTDB lineage: Bacteria > Cyanobacteriota > Cyanobacteriia > Phormidesmidales > Phormidesmidaceae > PCC-6406. Next base: position 6,482 of record JAQCKL010000261.1, on the reverse strand, counting down.
GTGCAATGGGGCAATGCATCTCAAGCTACGATCACGGATCCCCTGCCGGGATATACCCACATGTTCTGTGTTCCTGAAACCGACCATCTAGCCATGATTCTGGCCCAGCAAGGAATTCAGCCAGGGGTGATCGCCAGTGTGATCAGTCATGGCATGGATAACACCGACTGGCGTTTTATTTTGACCAGTGATATCTAACGCCCCGAATTATTGATGCGGCTCTGCCCTGTCCGGCTGCATGGGATTGTTAAACCCCATCCAATTTGAAAACTGGAGCTTTTACCTTAGGGCCAACTGCGGATTTGGATGTGGCCAGGGTTTATATTGCTTTTGGACGGGTACCCAATCACTTATGGGCGAGCGCCATGGGCCCAGACCTTAAGACAGCTAGTAAGCCGGGCACCGCCCACCGCATTCAAAGTTCAAAATTCAAAGTTCAAAACTCCCCCAACACCCCAAAGCCCTGCGAGCAGGCTACGCCTTTCTTGAATGCCTTTAGGCTATACACCCCATTACCCCGTCACGAATACCCAGAAGCGCTACGGTCCACAGGGTAAAATCGGTCTGGCTGTAAGCAGGGGAGGGTATTGCAATGACAACACGGGTGATCCTAGTCCGCCACGGACAAAGCACATACAACTTAAAGAAGCTGATTCAGGGGCAGATTGATCTGGCGACCCTCACCGACTTGGGCATCGAGCAGGCCCAAAAAGTGGGCAATACCCTGAAGGGCATTCCCTTTGACCATATCTATTGCAGTCCCCTGAAGCGGGCGCACCAGACCGCCAACGCGATCGTGTCGGTCTTGCAGACGGAACTCCCCGAGACCCCCACCCCCGAAACCGTCGATACCATCAAAGAAATTGACCTGCCCCTGTGGGAAGGGCTGTCCTTTACGGAAGCGGAGGCAAAAGACCCCAAGACCTTTCGGGCTTGGTTTGATGACCCGGCCAACTTCTCCATGACTCTGGGGGATGGCAGCGAATTTTTCCCGATTCGCTCCCTGTACGATCGCGCCGCCCAGTTTTGGCAAGGGATGCTGCCGAAGCACCCCGATCAAACGGTGCTCGTCGTCGCCCACAGCGCTATCAATCGCGCCCTGATTGCCACCGCCCTGAAGGTAGGGCCAGAGCGCCACGAAAATCTGCACCAGGCCAACTGCGCCATTAGCATCCTGAATTTCTCGGGTGAGCTGGAAGCACCGGTCCAACTGGAGTCCATGAACCTGACCGCCCATATGGGAGAAACGTTGCCCGAAATGCGGGGCCGCTACCGGGGACCCCGGATGCTGCTGGTGCGCCATGGGGAAACGGAATGGAACCGGCAGGGGCGTTTTCAAGGGCAAATTGACATTCCCTTAAATGAGAACGGCAAACGTCAGGGGGAGCAGGCGGCGGAATTTTTGAAGGATGTGCAGATTGACGCGGCGGTGACCAGCTCCCTCTCTCGCCCCAAGGAAACGGCGGAACTGATCTTGCGCCACCACAGCGGTGTCACCCTGGCCGAAATGGACGCACTCAAAGAGATTGGCCATGGGGAATGGGAGGGCATGTACGAGCACGAGATTGAGGCGGGTTATCCGGGGATGTTGCAGCAGTGGCAGGCCTCACCCGAAACGGTGGATATGCCGGGGGAGGGGGGCGAAAATCTGGAGCAGGTGTGGGAGCGGGCGATCGCCGCTTGGAACCAAATTGTTGCTCAGTATAGCCACCCGCACAGCAACACCGACAAACCGGTGACGGTGCTCGTCGCTGCCCATGATGCCATCAACAAGGCGCTGCTCTGTCATGTGGTGGGGCTCGGTCCCGCCGCCTTTTGGCAATTTAAGCAGGGCAACGGCGCGGTCAGCGTGATTGACTACCCCAATGGGGTCGAGAGTGCGCCGGTGCTGACGGCGTCGAACATCACCATCCACCTGTCGGGCAGTATCTTCGATAAAACCGCAGCGGGGGCGCTATAGGGCAACCGGTCATGGCTGCAGCAATTTTGAGTCCGTTTTTACCGGTCGCAAGTTCACCGTTCAGGCTGAGCCTGGTGAAGCTCGTTTATCCTTTCTCCGCTGGAGAGGTTGCACGAACGACAGGCTCAGGACGCACGGGACTTCGCAGTAAACGTTGTCGCCATGAATAGAACCTTATTGCGTCAGGTCCGATATCTCGATCCCCTCTCGGGCATCGACCAGGTGGGAGATGTGCTGATGGCCGATGGGCGGTTTGCCGCGATTGCGCCGCAGTTGCCCGAACCGGAACCTGACTCAGCAACCGCGATCATCGACGGCACCGGCAAGGTGCTGCTGCCCGGTCTGATCGATCTGTTTAGCCACAGTGGTGAACCGGGTCACGAGTCCCGCGAAACCCTAGGGGAGCTGATGGCGGGGGCGATCGCGGGTGGGTTTACTCGGGTCGGCATTCTCCCCAACACCGTCCCAGCTCTCGATAACCCCGGCGCAATTCGCAGCTTTCTAGATCGCGCCTGTGACCTGCCCATGGATTTGCAACCCCACCTGCTGCCCTGGGGAGCCCTGACCCACAAGGCGGCGGGGGATCAGATGACCGAACTGGCGGAGCTGGCGGAGGCTCGGACCTGGGGCATGGCCGGTTTCGCCGATGGCCAGCCCTTGCCAAACCCGATGCTGATGCGGCGGCTCCTGGAATATAGCCAGCCCTTAGACTGCCCCATCGCCCTCTGGCCCTGCGATCGCGCCCTGGCGGGGAATGGGGTGATGCGGGAGGGCATGCAGGCCCAACTAGCGGGGTTGCCGGGGACACCCGTGATGGCGGAAACCGCTGCCCTGGCCACGGTGATCGAGATGGTGGCGGAGTTGGGGACGCCGATCCATGTGATCGGGGTCTCAACGGCGCGATCGGTGGCGCTACTGGACCAGGCCAGAAACCAAGGGTTGCCGATCACCGCCAGTGTGCCTTGGCATCATTTACTGTTTTCCACGGCGGATATCTTTTTCCCTGGGGAGGGCGTAGGCTATGACCCGAATCTACGCTTCGACCCGCCCCTGGGGAATCCGGCGGATCAACGGGCGCTGCGCCAGGGGGTAAAGGATGGGGTGATTGATGCGATCGCTATCCACCATGCCCCTTACACCTATGAGGAAAAGACGGTGGCCTTTGATGATGCGCCAGCGGGGGCGATCGGGTTGCCGGTGGCACTGGCGGCGCTATGGCAGCAGTTGGTCGGATCGGGGGAATGGTCGGCGCTGGACCTATTGCGGCCCTTAAACCTTGGACCAGCGGGGGTTCTGCGGGTAGAGCCCCCTAGGATTGCCGTGGGCACGGCGGTGGAGGCGGTGCTCTTTGACCCAGGGGTGGAATGGATGGTGGCTGGGGAGACGCTGCGATCGACGGCGCGGAATACACCGTTTTTGCATCGGGCGTTGCAAGGGAAGGTCATGCAGTTGTGGAAGGGGCAGCGTAGTTGGCGCAGTTATGCATGACTCATTGCCTTGCCCATAATGACTTAAGACTCTTCTGCCAGAGCCCCTTCTAGCGCATCAATTAGGGCAGGGATATTCAATGTCGCCGTATCCCAAACGATATCGTAATCAATCTCAAAGTAGGCATGAACAATCCGGTTCCTCATGCCGATCACTTCTCTCCAGGGCATGTGCCCCAATTCGGCTTGCTTCTCTTTTGATACTTTGGAAGCCGCTTCACCCACGATTTCGATTAATCGAACCAACGCCAGGGCCAGTTTCTCGTCATTGGCGAGGGATGTTCTGGTTTCATCCTGAATATACTGGCTAATTTTTCGAGCGGCATCCAGCATGTGCTTGAGGCGAGTGCAATCGTCAATCTTTGACATACTGAGTCACCGCCTCTTTTAGTACCGCTTGCCGAAAGTGATGGCTCAGCTCGTTGGGGGTGCGTAAATCGACTTTTCTACCCATTAAGTCGGTAAGCTCATTTTCGATACGGATCAGCTCAAAGTAGCCGATACGGGCGTTGGGCAAAAACTCGACGAGGAGGTCAATGTCGCTGTGATCGGTGAAGTCTGAACGCAGGATAGAGCCGAAGAGGGAGAGTTTACGAATGGGATGTTTTTGACACAGCTTGATCAGTGACTCTCGTTGAAGGATAACTGTTTGCAGATTGCGCTCTAGATCCGAGGTAGGAAGGTTGGTTGAGGGAATCGTCATAATGGCTAGAACCCTTCCTCAAGTTACTAGACCGATTTTATCCCGACGCTAAAGATCGATTCGTAGATTCAATGGCACTGACTTAAGGAAAGAGAAAGGGGTGTAAAGCTTGATAATAGTAGGCTATGGCGTTTTCACACCCCGGCTCTTTTACCATGCCAAATCGTAGTGAGATTCTCAAGCAACACCTGTTCGATAGTGTGGCTCGGCCCTGGCAAGATATCCTGCCCGCATCAACCATAGAAGCCATTTTGGGCGACGCCAAGATTCGCTATCGCAACTGCTCTGGCTCCTACTTCTTTTCGACCTCTTAACTGCCCACGGTTTGCCCCTTGCCCATGATCGTCAAAATCTCGCGTCAACTCTGGATATTAGGGATTACGGCGACTGTCGGGGTCAGTCTGTCGGCGATCGCCACCCGGTTTGTCTATCGCTGGGAAGTGTCACAGCAGCAGCGTCAGTTTCAGCAACAGATCGAGACCTTAGCGATCGCGCTGCAGCGCAGCCTCAATCGGTACAAGACGGTTCTCACCTTTCTGGGCGATCACTATGGGGTGAACCAGGAGCCGGTGCAGCCGTCAGAGTTCGACGCCTTTGTGGCGCGATCGCTGGCCGAGTATCCCGGCATTCAAGCGCTGGAGTGGGCACCGCTGGTGGCGCAAGGGGAGCGGGCCGCCTATGAAGCAGCGATGCAGGCCCAAGGCGATGGCAGCTTCCAGATTACGGAACTGGATGGGAATGGAGACCTACAGCGATCGCGCGAGCGGTCCTACTACATTCCCGTCACGTACCTGGCCCCCTTGGTCGGTAACGAGGCGGCATTGGGGTTTGATCTCAACTCTAGCCCGACCCGAGTGGCGGCCATTGACCCGGCCAGAGATAGCGGCCAGATTCACGTCACCGGTCGGGTGCGGCTCGTGCAAGAGCAGCGCGATCAGTATGGGTTTTTAGTGGTGCTGCCCCTGTATCAAACCGGGACGGTGCCTGATTCCCAAGCCTCACGGCGATCGCAGTTCGACGGGATTTTGATCGGGGTGTTTCGCGTCGCCGATGTGGTGGAAGAAGCGCTGCAAGGTCTAAGCTATGCCATTGATTTTGAGTTGCAGGATCAAGGGGCACCCGCCGCAGCGCAATTGCTGGGTCGCTATGAGGCCGATAAACGCACGGTTACGGCCTTGCCCCGTGATCCCGATGTGGCTCAGCACCGGCGATCGCAGGCGCTATGTCCCATCCCCCAGACCTGTACCCGCACCCTCAGCCTGGGACAGCGGGAATGGGTGGTCACCTTTATGCCCGCCGCCACCTATCCCGTGTCCCCGCTCTACAGCACGGCGGCGACGCTGTTGACGGGGCTGTTGCTGACGGGCAGTCTGGTCTTGCTCTTGCATCATCTGCAAAATGAGCTAATTCGCAGTCAACAGGTGAAGGATTTGAAGCTGCGATTTTTTTCGATGGCCTCCCATGAGCTGCGCACGCCCCTGAGCACCATTTTGCTCTCGACGGAATCCCTGCAAATCAATTCCGCTCAATTTTCTGAAACTCAAAAACAGCAGAGTTTAGAGCGGATTCATCTGACCGCGCAGCAAATGAGCCAGCAGATTGCCGATTTGCTCACCTTGACTCGGGCGGAAGTGGGCAAGCTTGACTTCAGTCCAGAGCTGCTAGAGGGCGGCTCTTTTTGTCGGCAGGTGATTGCGGAAGCGCAGGCAGGCATTTCCCAAACCATTGAGTTCAGGGATGACGGTACCCCCGTCAAAGCCTTTTGGGATAAAAAAATGATCAGCTCACTCCTGAGCAATCTGTTAACCAATGCCGCCAAATATTCACCGACAGACCAGCCGATTCACGTAGAGTTGAGCAGCAATGACCAGACGGCGACGGTGCAGGTCAGCGATCGCGGCATCGGCATTCCCGCCGCCGATCAGGCGCGCCTGGGGGAGGCCTTTCAGCGGGGCAGTAATGTGGGCGACATTGGCGGCACCGGTTTGGGCTTGGCGATTGTCCAGGTCTGTGTCGAGCTGCACCGGGGCCACTGGCACCTCGACAGTAAAGAGGGGCAGGGCACCCGCGTGGTGGTTACCCTCCCCCTCGAATAAATGTGTGTTGTCTAGACGTCGGTCAAGTGAAACGTTATTGAGGGTCTGAAGAACCTCACCTAACCTCTCCTTATTAAGGAGAGGAACCGGAAGCCTTGATAAACCTCTCCTTGCCAAGGAGAGGTGCCGCAGACGGCGAGGTTTTACCCCCTGCAACTCAGGGTCAGAAACCTTGCTACACAAGCCTTTGTCAGAGTTATAGCCGTCGCCACTTAGGTTAAGACGTTACCACCTTG
>JAQCKL010000260.1 GCA_027592485.1 Cyanobacteriota bacterium | reverse complement strand
TGGATGCAGATGTTCCATCAACCACGATCCTAGCTATTAAGCCTGGATAGACCCTGGGACACTTACGATCTTGCTTGCCGAGAAATCCCCTTAAAGGGCCACAACAAACGGCACAAACCCGCCGTCAATTCACGCAACTGCTTCCCTGCCAGCGTGATTATGCAACAAAAGCATAGAGCTATCGCGAAAACAGAATGCTAATCCGACTTTTGTAGTGACCCTTACAAAAAACCAGAGTTGAGCTCAATAATCTCGGGAGGACCGTTGAGCTTGTTTTTCTGATGCAGCTAATGGCTCGCCAGCTAAAAACGAAACGTTGGCAGTTACGCTGGTTCTACTAATTCTCTGGAAGCCACGGGTTTTTAGTATTCCCATAAGACCTTTTTTAAAGGTTTTGGCTGAAAGAGAGGTTTTTGTCGTTTGAATTAGAGGCTTTTGAAAACATGGTTTCGAATGTTGACGGGACTCAGGAAACGGGTCTTCAGGTTGAATTGTTAGAAGCAAGCTTTGAAAAGGTAAAGCCCCAAGCAGACGCATTTGTGGCTAGCTTTTACGACAATCTCTTTACAGATTACCCAGCCGCCAAGCCTCTGTTTGAGCATACGGATATGTCCAAGCAGCAAAATATGCTCAAGGCGGGCTTGGTCCTGGTGGTAGAAAATTTGCGCAATCCAGAGGCGTTGAGTGGAGCCCTCAAGGGTTTGGGGGCTCGCCATGTCAAGTATGGGGCCTTGCCTGATCACTATCCGTTGGTGGGCAATTCCCTCCTGAAAACCTTTGACCAATATTTGGGTGCAGATTGGACCCCTGCGGTTAAAGCAGCTTGGGTGGGTGCCTATGGCTCCATTACCGAGCTGATGCTAGAGGGGGCCGATTACTCCCCGGATGACGTGAAGTTGGAAGCGGCCATACCCGCAGAACCCCCTGCCAGCAATATCAGCACGGGTACCGCTGCCGGTCTCGTGGGTGGCGGTGCCATCATCCTAGCCATTCTCTTTTTCTTGATTTAGCCCCACGGCTGTATGGAGCGCCCCAAAGGTAAATCAGAGGACTAACTATGGCTGCAAGTGAAGGCCGATCCTTTGATTGGCGATCGCTGATCAATCTCAAAACAGCAATCATCTTCGCCTGCATCGCCCTGATCGGTTGGTTCGTCGCGGCGTTTGCATTGGACCACAAGCAAGTGTTTTTGCCGGGGGAGACATCTGTGGGTCACTACCTATTTGAGACCTCCTGTGCCTCCTGTCACGAAGGTTTTAAGCCCGTGAGCAACGACACCTGCATCAGTTGTCACGAAGCCGAATTGGCTGAGGATACCCACGGCACCAAGAAATTCTTGGATCCGCGCTGGGCTGGGGACTTGGCCAATATTGAGGCGCTCACCTGCACCACTTGCCACAACGAGCATGTCCACATGTTTGACCGGGGGGTACATCTCCAACCCGATCTCTGCATGGTGTGTCACGAGGGCATCATCAACGGTGATCTCAAGAGCCACGACGGTTTTACCGCCGATGGCTGTTGGACGGCGGGGTGCCACAATTACCACGATCACCGCTCGATTTCGACCGGTTTTATTCGCCAAAACTTGGACCAGCCACCGATGCTGCCTGTTCAAATTTTGCCAGAGCGGACGGTTGTCACCGCACTAGAAACGGCTCCCAGCCCCGATCTGGGTCAGGAGTTTCTCGGAGGTGGGACATGAACAGGCGGTTGATATCGAGCTTGATCACCCTGTGGTTGCTATTAGGGCTGATGGCAGGATCGACGGTGGGCTGGGTCACCCCAGCATGGGGGGATGCCGTTGATCAAGCGGTGGTGGATGAGAGCACCCAACTCTGGCAGGGCAGTGCCCATGCCCTCAATGATGTGAACTGCTCTAGCTGTCACCAAAATGATGCCGCTGATAGCGCTACGAAGACCTTTGTGGCCCATCCCGATCAGGAGAGTTGCCGTTCTTGCCACGAGCAAGCGGTGGATACCTTTTTGCTCGGCAAGCACGGGATTCGGCTGCGGGAAGGGGAAACCCCACTCACCCCCGCCTTGGCCCGACTCCCCATGAAGGCTGAAGCCCATGACCTGCAGATGACCTGCGCCACCTGCCATGACGCCCATGCGGTGAATACGGTGCAGGCCGCCGTGGACTCTTGCTTGACCTGCCACAACGACAGTCATTCCCTCAATTACGAAAACTCTCGCCACGCCGAGTTATTCGCCGCCGATCGCACCTTGCCCCGGCCCTCGGGCAGCTCCGTTAGCTGTGCCACCTGCCACCTGCCTCGCCATGAGCTGAAGAAAGGGGACAGCAGCATCACCCTGGTTAACAACAACAACACCTACACGCTGTTGCCCCGCGATCGCATGGTGAAAGAGGTGTGCATGAACTGCCACGGCGTGGAATACAGCTACAACAGCATTTTTGACGATGACTTGGTGGAGGCAAATTTTGACCAGCCCCCCAGCCTGTCGCTAGAAACCTTTGACTTGGTTCGCACCCTAGAAGAAAAGCGGACCGATTCGGGGAGTGAATAGCGATGTACGTCAATCCCGTGTTCGTAATCACGAACTGCCTCACCGGCTCACAGGCCACACTCACGCTGCTGACTCAACACACAAACACAAATTAAACGTTCTGAGAAGGAGAGCATTTCCATGGCTATTGTCAATCGATGGCTACGTAAAATCACCACCCGAGCAACTGCATTTATTGCGATTGTCCTAGCAATCTCAGTTACGGCGGTTGCTTGTGGTGGTGGCCCCGCCGCTGACTCCGGGGAAACCGTCAGCGGCATCCCCCCAGAAATCGTTGTGGATTATATCCATACCGTGGCCGCCTCCGATCGCACCGCCTACACCAAGCATGTAGTTGGCCGTTTAAAAACCCTAGAAGGCATCGATAAGCCAGATGGTGTAGTGACGGCAGAAGCCACGGAAGCTTGGCAAGAAACCAATGGCATTCCCCTACCGGCCCAGATGTTCCGCCTCGGGGCCGAGCTGGCGTCGGAGGATGGCAACTTCACCATTGGTCTGATTTCCCCCTGGAACATTAATGATAACCAGGCACCTAAGGGGGAATTTGAAGAAGTCGGCATGCAAGAGGTGATTGACACCGGTGAACCGTATAAGGGGTATCAGGAAATTGCGGGTCAACAGTTCTATTCTGCAATTTATCCCGACCCTGCCGTTGCCGAAGCTTGCGTCACTTGCCACAATACCCACCCTGTCCATCTAGAGCGCTACCCCGACAAGGTCTTCGAACTTGATGATGTCATGGGTGGTGTGGTTATCAATCTTCCCCTCGCGGGAGCTTAAGCGCTAGCCAACAACTAGCAGGTCACTCTCCTAGTGACAATCTACTCGGGATTTAGGGGCGTTGAGATCGCCCCTAAATCCCGAGTTCCTTCCCAGCCTTTCACCGTCCATCACCGTTTACATCCCCAGGCCCATGAGCAGATTTCCCCAAAATCAAAGCAACCTGGACCAACAACTTTCCCTTGCTGCGGCCTCTAATTCGGGTGATCAGCCGAGGACAACGGTGCCCACGCCCGACGTGGCAGTGATTGCTCCCCAACGGAGATCGCCCCTTCGGCGTCCAGGGGGCGTCAAGCCTAACTTCAGGACTCTGATCATCCTGACTGTCCTGACAGCATTGTTACTACTGCCCTTTGCCTTCAGTGCGGGCTACTTAGATGCCTTGCGAGATCAGTCGATTGACCTACATCGGTTTTTGCGCGGGGAACTCTATAAGCAGGGCACTGGTTTTGGGGCGTTAACGTTCGTACTGCTGGAGGTGATGCTGACGGTCCGCAAACGTAGCCTCAGCTGGATTGGCCAGATCAAACTCCCTGGTTCCATGCAGCTCTGGCGCAGTGTGCATATTTTTCTGGGGGTGGGCTTAGTGGGCCTGGTTTTGGTCCATACCTTGGGGGCCAATGGCGTCAACTTCAACGCCATTTTTCTATGGGTGTTCTTTGCCACCAGCCTGACGGCCCTGGTCGGGGTTGTGGCTGAGACGGGAATTTTAGAATCCGCCCGCACCACCTTTGGTAAGCTCCCCGGCAGCGACACTGTCCTGACCAAAGGCCCCTTGATTCGGGGGCTACGCTCGATTTGGCTGATCAGTCATATCTTCTTTGTCTGTGTGTTTGCCATCATGCTGGTGTTTCACATTATTCTGGCTTATTACTACCAGTGATAGATGTACCAGTGATATTGCACTGGCTCAATCCTGTTGTGATTTACCCCTAGGGACAGACACCATGGCCGCTAACCCAATCCCTAATCAGACCGGATTCCCCAAGACCTATGGAATGGTGATGGCGGTGATTGTGGTGTTTGCAATCGCAGCCCTATTGCTGACCCGGCCAACAACCGCGATCGCTCACCTATCTCCCCTCTCAGGGCTGATGACCCTAAAAGCCAGTGTCCAAACCGCGATGCCCTATGGCGAGGCCATGGCCAACCCCCAACCGACCCTGATCGAGTTTTACGCGGACTGGTGTACCACCTGCCAGGCTTTAGCCCCAACCCTGGACACCATTCATCAGCAGTTTGGTCCAGCCCTCAATTTCGTGATGATCGACATTGACGCCCCCCAGTGGCGCGAGCAAATTCAGCAGTTCCAGGTGCAAGGCGTACCCCACTTGGCCCTGGTAAATCCTGACCAAACCGTTGCCGACACTTTCATTGGCAAGGTTCCCCAGTCGGTCCTGGCGAACCGGATTACCGATTTGATGATTTCAGGGGCCTGAAACCCATGGCCCAACTCAGCGTTTAGAGTGTTAGAAGACCGATTGCTCAAGACCCAAGGCCGTCTTTTTCTATAGCAGGAGACCTCACTATGGCGATACTGAATCGGTTGCTACGTTTGCTAGAACTGCTAGAACAGTCCGCCGAATTTGCCGAGTTTTTAACCAAACCCATTGGTCTAACGCTGCTCGTCTGTCTCTTCAGCTATCAAGCCCTACTAATGAGTGGCTGCGATGTGACCGATTCTGCCCTATTGGCCAGTGTTGCCGCCTTAGCGCTCCACTGTGTAATCAATCGTCCTGAATTTTAGAGCACTATTCCTACGCAACATTTAGGGCCCCATGGCGCTTCAGCCATTGCTTTTGCTCACCCGATAGCCCGGTCACATCGGTAAACAGCGCCCCCTCTACCCGACAATCCGTGAGGCAAACCCGATCCATCTGGGCATTTTCCAAATTAGCGTGGCGTAAGTCAGCCCCCGTCAGGTTCGCTTCCGTGAGGTTGGCATATTCCAGGGTGGCGTTATAGAGCGAGGCTTGCGTTAAATCGACCCGCACCAGAATGCTGTTCCAAAAGTCAGACCAGTCGAGTTGCGCCCCTTGCAGAATCGCAGCGGTCAAATCTGCCTGCTGGAAGTTGGCGCTGGTGGCTTGGCCTTCAGAGAGGTTGGCCCCCACCAAAAGCGCTTCGGTAAAATTCGCCTGGGTTAAATCCGTTGCCGCCAGGGAAACGCCGGAGAGGGTGGCCTGATACCACTGGGAACGATTGAGGCGTGCCCCTGCAAGGCTAGCGCGGCTGAAGTTAGCTTTGTCCAGACAGGCTCCGACAAAACTGGCGTGCTTAAACCGGGATTGGGGAGCACTGACTTCACGCAGATCAGCCCGATCAAAACGGCCATAGGAGCCATCCGCGTGATCGAATCGAACCCCATAAAACTGAGCCGCGTTTGCTTGACACCGTTGGAGGTTGGCGTTTTGCAGGTGGGCCTGGGTGAGTACTGCGTTGGCCAGGTTTGCCTCTTCCAAACAAATCCCAGACAGATCAGCCAGGATTAGCGTAGCGCTAGAAAGATTGATGCCCCGACAGGAGGAATTTTGTAGGCGGGTACGGCGCAGATAGGCCGCCGAGAAGTCGCCTCGGTCAAGTCGGGCTCCACTCAGGTCAATGCCACTGAGTTCCGCATTACCCAAAGAGTTACCCGCTTGAACCTTGGTTAGAACGTCAGATACGGTGAGTTGAGCCATTAGGACAGGAAAAAATTACTTAAACTCCATCCTAGATGCTTGCCGTATCACTGGATACATAATTGACCTGAATTTTAATAATTGCAGTTTTTGCCAAGGCTTCACCTCCCGGAGCAGGGCTGGGGGCGAATCATTGACCTGGGCGTTACAGCAGTCGCCAGTCCGGTTCGGGCAAGACTGCGAGCCCCGTGGCTACGCTTCCGCGATAGTCTGGGAACTGATGCCATCAGGGACTAGGCCCCCTGACGCTATAGCTGGACTTGGCTGAGGTGGCTGCGGGGATCAGTGGTGCGCTGGGCTTGGATCTGCTGATAAAGCTGACGCTCTTGATCGGTGAGGGTCTTGGGGGGAGCAATCACCACCTTCACCAGTTGATCGCCGCGACTGCCCTTGGGACTAGGCCAGCCTTTACCCCGTAGCCGCAGGGATTGGCCCGAGCGAATCCCTGGCGGGAGCTTCATGGTGACGCTGCCGTCGGGGGTCGGAACATCAATGTTGCCCCCTAAGACCGCTTCATCCGGTGCGATCGGCCCCTCACACACCAGCGTATCCCCGTCGA
>JAQCKL010000259.1 GCA_027592485.1 Cyanobacteriota bacterium | reverse complement strand
GGGGGGCATCCGGGGCGGCAGGGGGGGACGTTGCGACTCAGCAGACATATAATCCTTCCCGTGATCAGGTTGAGTGGGATGAAGGCCATAAAAAGATCGCTCTGACCTCAATAATCCACAATTTTCATAAATCTGCAACCAACCCTCAAGTCTTTGGCGCTATATCCGCTGAATCCGCACCCATGATCCGCCTTCCCATAGAGCATCCTAGGTCTTCACCAGCCATGCTATGCTCGTAAAGTTGTCAAAAATTGCACATTCAGCGTTATCGGGTGTCTTATTACAAGACCTGCCTGGATGGAAGCTCAACCCGAAAGGAGTCAAAAATGCCCGTTGTTTCTCTATCCGACCTCCTAGAATGTGGGGTCCACTTTGGTCACCAGACCCGCCGCTGGAATCCCCAGATGGCACCCTACATCTTTACAGCCCGTAATGGTGTACACATCATCGACTTGGTGCAAACCGCCCAACTCATGGATGATGCCTACCACTACATGCGGAAGGGTGCTGAGCAGGGTCAAAATTTCTTGTTTGTCGGTACTAAGCGCCAAGCGGCTGGCATCATTGCCCAGGAAGCGGCTAAATGCGGCGCTAACTTTGTTAACCAACGTTGGTTGGGGGGGATGCTCACCAACTGGGTGACGATCAAAACCCGCTGCGATCGCCTCAAAGAGCTGGAGAGGATGCAGGAAACCGGTGCCTTAGCCCTGCGCCCCAAAAAAGAAGGGGCGGCTCTGCGCCGAGAGCTTGAAAAGCTTGAGAAGTACTTGGGCGGCCTCAAGAATATGCGACGTTTACCAGATGTCGTCGTCATTATCGATACCCGCCGGGAGCATAACGCCGTTCAAGAATGTCAGAAGCTTGATATTCCGATCGTCTCTTTGTTGGACACGAACTGTGATCCCAACGACGTTGACATTCCGATTCCCGCCAATGACGACGCCATTCGCTCGATCAAACTGATCTTGGGTAAGTTGGCGGATGCCATCTATGAAGGCTCCCACGGTCATGTCAATAGCGGTGGTGCAGCCTATGACGACTATGACGGTGCCGATGCCGACCTAGACTATGACGATGATGTTCCCGATGCAGACAGTGGTGACGCCGAGTCATAAACTGGAACGCGGTGGGATTTTAGAGCGACTGACGTTGGAGGTATAACGACGAGGCATTATGGCGGAGATTTCAGCAAAGCTAGTTAAAGCCCTGCGTGATCAGACCGGCGCGGGCATGATGGATTGCAAAAAGGCGCTGAAAGAAAATAACGGCGACGCTGACAAAGCCATCGAGTGGTTGCGTCAAAAAGGCATTGCGTCAGCTGCCAAGAAAGAGGGCCGCGTAGCCGCAGAAGGGCTCGTTGAAAGTTACATCCACACCGGAGGCCGAGTTGGTGTCCTGGTGGAAGTTAACTGCGAAACGGATTTCGTTGCCCGCCGAGAGGAGTTTAAGTCCTTGGTGAGGGATGTGGCCATGCAAGTAGCCGCTTGTCCCAACGTGGAATACGTCAGGGTTGACGACATTCCTAGCGATATGCTCGCCAAGGAAAAAGAGATCGAAATGGGCCGCGAAGACTTAGCCAACAAGCCTGAGCAGATCCGCGAAAAGATTGTTCAAGGGCGCATTGACAAGCGCCGCAAAGAGCTTTCTCTCTTGGATCAACCATTTATCAAAGACCAAAATATTACGGTCGAAGAGTTGGTTAAGCGCGTCGTTTCGCAACTGGGTGAAAACATTCAAGTCCGACGTTTTCAACGGTTTGTCTTGGGTGAAGGCATCGAGAAAGTAGAAAGCAATTTTGCTGACGAGGTGGCGGCCCAAGCGGGTCTTAAATAAATTTAAGACCCGGCCAAATCGAGTCCCCGAATCAGGTCAGTTGTGCATTAGGACACCTGACCTGGTTTTGTATAAAAATTCACCTCCCTCAAGGTGGTGATATGGCCGAGATGCCATCTAGGAGATTAGACCCGAGTACGTTAGGCTGGGGAACCAGGGACTTGCGATCCGGAGTGGTCGCACGCATCCTTACCTCGGCAATTGATTGCGCTTTGCTGCTGCTGATTCCATGGCCAGAAGCCTAGACCAAATCCGCCAAGACCAAGACCGTTTAGAGAAAGCAACGGTCAAGCTTGATGGCCAACTGGCTAATTTGTACCAGCAGTACCTGCAGGTTTTGGGGGAGGCCGTTCGGCACCAGCTGGTCTTGGCCACTTATCATCTATGCACCCAAACTTATCCTGAGGCCTTTCTCAGGTTGTCCATGGGGCAGCGGGAAAAGCTCCAGAAAGGCATTCGCCAATTAGGGCATAAGGGTAAAACCCACATTGAAGCCCTGGATCACCTTGATAATGTCGCTGCTACCCTCAGCCTGCTACTGCAACCTCAGCGCCTGGGGGGTCTGTTTGCCGCTCAGAGTCGGAAAGGGGAGGGCCAGGATGATTTTGAAGGCGTTGAATCAGACGCATTAGACCTCCCGACTTTAAAGTCAGACAAGTCCAGTTCCGAGCCCCACCCAGGGGAAGCGACTCCGCAGAGCGTTTTACTGCTTTCTTCCCCCTCCTCTAAGCCCTTTGACGGCAAGGCATTGGTTCCGCTCCCGGCGGATGTTGAGCACCCAGCGCCGCCGTCAGAGCCAGAAACGAGTCGCGCCTCTGAGGCCCCATCTCCGCTGAAGTTAGCCAAGCGGCATGTGCTGCTAGAGCGGCAGATTCGAGCCATTCTGCACACCCTATCGAATATGACGAATCACGCGCTGCAACAAGCCGGGATTTTACCTGATTTACCAGAAGCGGTGCTCACCGCTGCCACGGAGGCGGAGGCAGATGAACAAGCCCCCAGCATCCCGAATTTACTCAACGTGATTGTCGAGATTGGCCATGATCACGACAATGACGACGATGATGACGATGACGATGACGCCTTAGAGGATTTCGAAGAGGAGGATCCGCTAGAAGAGTTGGAAGCGCCAGAGCGGACCATGACTCACCTCGTGGCCCTGAATTTGCGTCTAGCCGACATTGAGTTTACCGATACTCGCACCGCGCTTTGGCGCAGTAAGATTCAGGAGATTTTAGGGCAACTCAAAAAGTTGAGTCGTCACTACCAGAAATTACAGCAGGAAAGGGCTCAGGCCGAGGCCGAGGCCGCCTGGCGAGCCACTTGGTTTGAAGAGGAGCCCAGGGATCCGTCCTAGGTATCTGTAGATTTTTCTGTAAGACATTTCTGTAAGACATGTAGGGATATGGCCGCTACGGGTAAGGATATAGCGCCTGACTGGTCTCGTTTGCAGAAGGCCCTCGCCCTTGAGGCTGAGCAGGGTTTTAATGACCTAGAGGGTAATCATCAGCGGTTTAGCGAGTTTTTGCAGACCTGCCTCAGTTGCCCCCCGGTACGGATGCCCGAGCCAGAACAACAGCGCTGGCGATCGCTGGCGGCCCAATATGGTGACTATCCCACCCTACCCTTTGGGGCTCGCCAGCACCTGGTGGCAGACACCCGACGGCTGCTCTATGCCCACCGGCGGCAGTGGGAGGCCGCCGCGACACCGGGCTCTCCATCCACTACAGCCCCATCCCCTGCGTCCCCATCCCCTGCTGCATCCTCCCTATCCCCAGGGCACCAGCGCTCCCAGGCCAAATCGCTGACCTCGCCTTCGCCTGCAGGCTCCCCCCGTGTCCATCAGGCGCTGCCCTTAGATCTGGGACAGGCCGTCACCTACCTGAAAGGGGTGGGTCCTAAAAATGCTGAGCGCTTAGCCAAGTTGGGGCTGCTGACCGTTCATGATCTGCTGCACTACTATCCTCGGGATTACATCAACTACAGCCAACCGATTTCGATCAGCCACTTAACACCGGGGGATACGGTGACTCTGGTGGGAACGGTACAGCGCTCGAATTGTTTTAGTAGTCCCAAAAATGCCAACCTCACGATTCAGGAGCTGGTCCTACGGGATGCCAGTGGCACATTGCGCTTAACCAAGTTTTGGCCCGGCAAACGCTTTCGCAATGGGGCTTGGCAACAGCGCCAGAAGCGTCAGTATCCGGTGGGGGCCGTGGTGGCGGCATCGGGACTGGTGAAGAAAAATCAATATGGCATCACCCTCGATAGCCCTGATTTAGAAGTACTGGATGACTCAGGCGATGACTCGGCAGCCCTCTCCTTGGGGCGAATTGTCCCGGTTTATCCCCTCACGGAAGGGGTCGGGGCCTATTTAATTCGTAAGGCGGTGACCGCTGCTTTACCAGCGGCGGCGGCCTTGGTGGATCCCTTGCCCGGTGAGCTGAAGCAACGCCATGGTCTGGTGGAGCTGCCCGTGGCGATCGCCCACATTCATTTCCCTGCCGACGAAGAAACCCTGGCCCAAGCCCGGAAGCGGCTAATTTTTGATGAGTTTTTCTACCTGCAGCTTGGTCTGCTGCGCCGCCGTCAGCAGCATCGTCAACAAACCACAACGGTGGTGTTGCCACCCACCGGGGCATTGATCGATCAGTTCTACGATCTATTGCCCTTTCAACTCACCACTGCCCAAAGTCGGGTCATTCAAGAAATCCACCAAGACGTACAAGCGGCCACGCCGATGAATCGGCTGGTGCAGGGGGATGTGGGATCTGGCAAAACCGTGGTCGCGGTGGTGAGCATTTTGGCCGCGCTGCAAGCGGGATATCAAGCGGCCTTTATGGCCCCCACCGAGGTTTTGGCCGAGCAGCATTACCGCACGTTAGTGACCTGGTTTAATCAGCTTAGCCTGACGGTCGAACTGCTGACAGGTTCTACGCGGGCCGCCAAACGCAGACGGCTTTTGGCGGAATTAGCCACCGGTGAACTGCCTTTACTCGTGGGGACCCATGCCTTGATCGAAGACCCAGTTCAGTTTCAGGCCCTGGGTTTAGTGGTGATTGATGAGCAGCACCGGTTTGGGGTGAAGCAGCGCGCCCGGTTGCAGCGCAAAGGTGACAATCCCCATGTGCTCAGCCTGACCGCCACGCCGATTCCTCGCACCCTAGCCCTGACCCTCCATGGGGATCTGGATGTCAGTCAAATTGACGAATTGCCGCCGGGACGCAAGGCGATTCAGACGACCCTCCTGAGTGGGCGCGATCGCACCCACGCCTATGACCTGATTCGCCGGGAAATTGCCCAGGGCCGCCAAGTCTATATCGTGTTGCCCCTGGTGGAGGAGTCGGAAAAGCTGGATCTCAAATCAGCGATTGACGAACACCAACGGCTCCAATCGGTGATCTTTCCTGAATTGACGGTGGGCTTGCTCCACGGTCGCCTCAGCTCTGCGGAGAAGGACCAGGCGATTCAGCAGTTTCGCGATCGCCATACCCAGATTCTGGTTTCTACCACCGTGGTGGAGGTGGGGGTTGATGTCCCCAATGCCTCCGTCATGCTGATTGAACATGCCGAACGGTTTGGGCTCTCGCCACTGCACCAATTACGGGGCCGGGTCGGGCGGGGGGCGGACCAGTCCTATTGCTTGCTGATGAGTGCCACCCGCAATGATGTGGCCCTCCAGCGGCTCAAGGTTTTAGAAGAATCGCAAGATGGCTTCTTTATCGCTGAGATGGACCTGCGGTTCCGGGGGCCAGGGGAGGTGCTCGGCACGCGGCAATCGGGGTTGCCCGACTTTGCCCTAGCCAGCTTGGTTGCCGACCAAACTGTGCTTAACCATGCCCGAGAGGCAGCAGAGGCCCTCTTAGCGGTTGACCCAGCCCTAGAGCGTCATCCGGTGCTGCGACAAGAGCTGCAGCGACGGTATGAAAAGCTGATGGGGGGAGCAATTCTAACCTAAGTTGCTTCTCACCAATGGCAATCTACTGGGCGGGAGAGTACTGTAGTGTCATGACTGCGCGATCGCCCATTCCCACCCTTCCGCTAGGACTCCGTTGGTTAACAGGGTCCGTTCTGGTGGTGGGCTATTGCTTGTTAGCCGCTCCCCCTGTCTTCAAATGGGATCGGGCTTATCTCCCCAGGCGATCTTCCCCTCGTTCTGAGGTGAATTCGTCCGCCCAGCAACAGTTTGAGACACCCCAGCCCTTCGCGGGTAAACCCACAGTCCCTGGCCCTGACAAAACCGCTGCGGCTCAATCCCAAAGTCCAGCGACTAGCGATGCGAACGGGACCAATCCGAGCGATCACAAAGCCGATAACAACAGTAAAACGGCCCCCAGGGCAGGGGCGGTCGAACCCAACCCGGACCTACCTCCGAGTACTGCAAAAGGGGCGACCCCAGCAACGCCATCTCCTCCTCATTCCCAGGCAACGGCCCCCTCCGCCCCACCATCCAGACCCCCCTCAGTGACGGGGCTAACGACACCCCGTCCCCCCCGTCCTACCCACTCCCCCTTACCGGAAGCAGCAGTTCCCACCGCCCCAAATAGTGCGCTCTTAGCCACGCCCCCCCTGCCATCGCTGGCTCCGCCTCGCCTGGCCGAAGCCCCCCTCCCCTCAGCCCAGAGCAGCGATTTCTTAGCCACAGCCCCCCCTCAAGTCTGGGTACCCACCCCAGGGGTCTTACCCGACGGCGGTACCGGCATCGCCGGAGCCCCCCCCGCATCAGGGCCTCCAGCCGTTGCGTTCGCCC
>JAQCKL010000258.1 GCA_027592485.1 Cyanobacteriota bacterium | reverse complement strand
CCCAAGTTCGCCTGGAACAAGTCCGCGACATCACCCGCTTTTTAACTCGACCGCCCCTAGAGTCGCCGCGATCAGTCGTGGTGATCGAGGGGGCTGAAACCATGGCTGAAGCCGCCGCCAATGGGTTACTCAAAACCCTGGAAGAGCCAGGTAACGCGACTGTAATCTTGCTCGCCCCGAATCTGTCGGCCCTGCTCCCGACGTTAGTATCACGGTGCCAATGCATTCCCTTTAAACGGTTATCGCTGACCTTAATGGCCACCGTCCTGGCCACCCAGGGCTGTGGCGAAATTCTCAACGCTCCGGTCATCCTGGCTTTGGCCCAGGGCAGCCCTGGGCAAGCGATCGCGGCTTGGCAGCAATGGGAGAGCTTGCCGCCGGACCTGGTCACGACGGTTAACGCACCGCCCCAGACCCTGAGAGCTGCCCTCGGTTTGGCCCAACACATTACCAAGGCTTTGGATACAGAGGCGCAGTTATGGCTGGTGGACTATTTACAACAGCTCTACTGGCAACGACAAGCCAGTGCCAAGGCGCTCCATGCCTTTGAGCAGGCCCGGCTGCATCTGCGGCGGTTTGTGCAACCCCGGTTGGTCTGGGAAGTGACGTTAATGGCCATTGCCCAGGATCGGGGTAGCCGTTTTTAGGGTTGCGCCGGTTGTAAGCGGTCAATGACTTGGTCTAAGGCCACGGCCCGTGAGGCTTTGAATAAAACGCGATCGCCTGCGCGTAAATTGTTTTTGAGATAATCGACTAGTGCCTCAGCATCTGAAAACTGCTGTGACGGTATCGGTGCGGCCCCTGATGTCAGTGCTGCCGCCGCGTCTGGTTCGGCCAAAATCAAGAGCTGGTCCAACTGCAGTTCTCGGACTGCTGATCCGACCCGATGGTGGAGTTCGACGGTGCGATCGCCCAACTCTTTCATGGTGCCTAACACCGCAATGTGCCGACGACCGGGAGTATCCTTCAGCAGTTGTAACGCCGCCATCATCGATTCCACCCCAGCATTGTAGGTCTCATCCAAAACCACAATGTCATTGGGCCAATGCAACCGCTGGGCTCGCCCCTTCGGCAATTCCACGGTCAGTCCCTGGTGCAAGACCGTCCAATCTAGATCAAAGGCTCGCATCACGGCGACCGCCGCCAATAGGTTGAGGGCATTATGGCGTCCGGGCAAGGGCAACGGCAAAGCAACCCCCTCCACCTCTAGCTGGCCGTCCGGTCGCAACTGTCCTTGTACATCTCCCCCCGTTAAGCCAAACGTAATCTGTGGCCCCGACCACACCCCTTTGGCGGTCTTCATCAGACGCTCATCGTCATAGTTCAGCACGGCTATCCCAGCGGGCGAGAGCTCGGCCAGTAATTCACATTTAGCATTCGCGATCGCCTGCTCTGAACCCAGCCGACCGATATGGGCGGTACCGACATTGGTAATCACCGCCACATTAGGCTCAGCGATACGGGCCAACAGGGCAATTTCACCAGGCCCCCGCATCCCCATTTCCACCACACCAAAGCGGTGATCAGGGGTTAAGGCCAGTAAGGTCTTAGGCACACCAATTTCGTTATTAAAATTAGCGCGGGTTTTGAGTACAGGTCCCTGGCTGCCAAGGGCCGCTGCCAGTAATTCCTTGGTTGTAGTCTTACCGACCGAACCCGTAATGGCCACCAATGGGGTAGCCAGTTGCCGTCGCCACCAGCGGGCAATGTCCTGATAGGCGATCAGGGTATTGGGCACAACCAACTCACGCCCATCTCCCAAGACCGGCGAGTCGACCACGGCCCCCACGGCCCCCCGCGCTAACGCTTGATCGACAAATTCGTGGCCGTTAAAAGACTCGCCCCGCAAAGCCACAAAAACCTGCCCTGATCGGAGTTGTCGCGTGTCCGTTGTAATCCCCTCAACCAAGATCCGTTTGTGCTCTTCCTCCAACACGGGCACCCCTACAGCTTGGGCCAAGTCTGCGAATGATATTTGTAAGGTCATGACCGTCTTTGGGAAGTAATGGATTAAGGGTGAGGGAATGGATCAGGCGATGTCGCACTCCAATTTTCCCACAGTGTTACCTGACCCATTAGACCTGAATCCCTTGCCGGTCGATACGCTTACCGCCAAATTCTGCCAGTCGAGACGGACTCTGGCCGTCGGCCAAGAGCTGTTGTGACCCCCAAACAATTGTTGGCAACTTTACAGAAGCTTCATCGTTATCTCCCAAAATTCGCAGAAATCTCTGATACTATTGTCCGGTTAACAGTCTTACCATCAGGATTTGGCCATTCGGCTGTAGTAGAGATCAATGGTTGGTTTGGTGTAAAGACTGACGTTTTTTAAACCCACTGCTATTTAAAATAGAAGTCAGGGCGCGATAGAAGTGTTATTTTGCCTTGACTGTAGCCACTAGTCCTTTGGATAACACACTCTGACTAGCTGACAAGTAATAACGATTAGGCTTTCGGAACCTGAAATCATGTGGTCGGCATATCACAATCGATCTATTAGCCCTCAGGAGCAAGCCTTGTACGACCACTGGCTACAGTGTCTCAATCAAGAAGCGCCTGAACAACTCATTGCCCGGTTCCAATCTCTGTTTATTGATGGGGTCGGCTATCCTGATCGTCATATTGTGCATTCCTTAGATCAGATCTTGGCCTCTAAGGATGTCGATCAATATTTCCGCTACATCCTTAATCGCTGCTGCCACATCTTAATTAACCGTTGGCAGGGACGCCCCCAGCTCCAAGCCGCCATCCCAGCCTTGGTCGATTGCTTTGAGCAGGGTCCAGGCAAGCACATCACCGAATTATCCCGATCTCGTCAGACCCGTAAGCTGCGAGATGTCGTTGATCAGTTTACAGATACCGATCACTATCTGACCCTGCGGCGGTTAGCTCGGGTGATTGGCTCCCCTGAGCAAGGGGATTCAGAGGCGGATCGTCCCCTTGGCACCCTGATTCGACGTTATCCCTATCTTTATGAGCACTGTTTAGTACACGAAGACACCACCCAAGAGCACCAAAAGGTGATTCGTCGGATCCAAACGGAAGCTCAGCATAAGTTTGAGGTTGATCTGTCCCAGTACGTTACCTATCGAGTGCGCAGGGCACGCATCCAGCGACAGCCTCAGGCTGAGATCCGTATTGAGCGACTGCGCCCCATTGAAAACCCAACCTTGCTCAACGACCAGGAGTTAGTCAGCTCCCTACGCCAGTTCTCAGGAAAGGTCGACAATGGTCATAGCTATCGAGACTCGGCTCGGCAATTCCTCATCCAACATAGCTCTGTTAACTTTGGAGCGTTTAAAGATAACCTTTACGACTACTTAACCGCAGCAGTCGATCCGAGTTACGGGAATCGGAAGTTTAATAAGGTCCTGTCAGAACGGCTGAACCATACCTTCCCTGAAAACGACGATGCTCCGCTCACTGATTTTTTAGTGGTCCGCACCTGTAGTCAGCTTTTAAATTTTTTGGTGGTCGATTCCCCCCGCAATCCCCAGCATTTCTTATTTGTCGATCTGATCAATAATTTAGGCCCAACGTTGACAACGGGACTAATTCTGAAAATATTGCTGCTTTGCAATAAGGTGAAGCCCTACTTGGAACGGCGATTCTCGATTCTTTTCAATCACTACGAAACCTCTACGAAGGAGGCTGTGACTTGGCTAGTCAAGATGCTAGAGAATTTGAATATTGCCTTGAGCCTAACCTTTGGCTCGGTTGATGTTTCTCACATCATTGCCGTTTAAAGCCCGTTTTTTGGGGATCAGATAATGCCCAAGACAGTTTTGATGGCCGCCACCTGTTCTCCATAGGCGGTAGCATTCAACGCTGGTTGGCTCCCATGGGCGTTTAGGGTGGGTGCTAAATCTAGCCAGGACCGACAGCCGCCAAAATGGGTCTGATAATCAATCCGATGGGGTTCAGGAAATCGGTAGGCCCTTAGACATAACGCCAGTAGCGGTTGCTGTGGTTTCCAGGCCAGACGTTCCATAGCCCATGCTTCTGTCCAAAGGTGGAATGGGGTCAGTCGTGCCACCAGGGTGGGGTCCCGCAGGGGAATGAGTTCGGTAATCTCAGCCCAACCGGTAAAGGTGACCCAGTCGGACTGAGACGGTGATGTGGTTGTGATGGCACGATCTCGCCACGGCAGCTTTAAGCATTCAGGCTGTTGGTGCTCCAGCGTTGGGAAAAGGGCAACGTTGTCGCTCTGCACCTGAAACCGCCCTTGGGTTTCCCGAATGCCCCCTTTGCGCAGCAGCAGAATGAGCTCCCCCTGTAGGAGAGCCTCAACCGCGATCTCCCATTCCTTGAGGGCACAGGTTAAAGCGGCCATGGCGATCCAGCCATCTCCCTAAATCCCTACGCCTGCCAAAGCTTTCGACGCGGCTGTCTTGAGTAGATCGGCCTTGTCGGTTTTTTCCCAAGGCAGATCCAGATCGGTGCGACCAAAGTGACCGTAGGCTGCCACCTCTTGAAAGAAGCGGCCCTGGCGATCTCCGGGTAATGCTTGCAAATTAAAGGTGTGAATAATCCCCGCCGGTCGCAACTCAAAATGTTGCTGCACTAGATCCAGCAGCAGATCATCATCCACCTTGCCAGTGCCAAAGGTTTCCACAAAAATACTCACCGGTCGGGCCACACCGATGGCATAGCTGAGCTGCACCTCACATTTCTCCGCTAGACCTGCCGCCACAATATTTTTGGCGACATAGCGAGAGACATAGGCGGCACTGCGATCCACCTTGGTGGGATCCTTACCCGAGAAGGCACCGCCCCCGTGGCGAGAGTAGCCGCCGTAGGTATCCACGATGATCTTACGCCCGGTCAACCCCGAGTCCCCTTGGGGACCCCCAATCACAAACTTACCGGTGGGGTTCACCAAAAAGCGGGTGCTGTCGTCAGGCTTCACCGCCAAGTCCGCAAAAATAGGCAGCACCACATGGGTCCACAGGTCCGTCTTGATCCGTTCCTGCACCGCTGCCCCATCGGTGATGTCACCAATGGTTTCCGTATGTTGGGTAGAGACCAAAATCGTGTCGATGCCCACGGGGCGGCCATCTTCGTAGATGACGGTAACTTGGGTTTTGCCGTCAGGACGCAGATAAGCCAACTGACCCGACTTACGCGCCACCGACAGTTGCAGAGAGATCCGGTGGGCCAAGCTAATGGGCAAGGGCATTAACTCGGGGGTTTCGTTGCAGGCAAACCCAAACATCAGACCCTGGTCACCGGCCCCAATGGTGTCCCAAATCTCTTCGCTGGCATCTTCACGGGTTTCAATGGCCTGATCAACCCCTTGGGCAATGTCTTGGGATTGCTCGTCTAGGGCGATCAGGACTGAGCAACTATCAGCGGAAAACCCATTATTAGTGGCATCGGTATAGCCAATCTCGGCAATTTTCTGACGGACCAGATTGACGTAGTTGACCTGGGCGTTAGAGGAAATTTCTCCGGTCACCAAAACCAAGCCGGTGTTGACCACGACCTCTGCTGCCACACGGCTTTTGGGATCTTGACTCAACAGGGCGTCTAGGATGGTATCCGAGATCTGGTCACAAATTTTATCGGGATGCCCCTCTGTGACAGATTCTGAGGTGAAAAAATAACGACGAGACACAGATCAATCCTCTCAAATACCAAAACATCAAACTGTGGTTGCGCAGTTGCGCCCTGGGATATCTTGCCCTACATCTACAGCGATATCCGTTGCCCTTCTAGGGCCAACAGATATCGCTGTATTTAGCAAAATTTAACCATTTCCCAGCCTACCTTAGCAATTGATGCGATCTAAGCTGCTGGAACCCTGCATTGCGACACCCAACCCATTAAGGGTCATGGCCCCTTAGCAAAGGGGCTCGCAGTCTGCTCCTAACCGGACTGAGGACTGGTATGACCTTTACCTCAAAATATCTTGGCCTTGCCCAACGAAGGTTCCAGCC
The DNA here is from genome assembly GCA_027592485.1 of Cyanobacteriota bacterium. GTDB lineage: Bacteria > Cyanobacteriota > Cyanobacteriia > Phormidesmidales > Phormidesmidaceae > PCC-6406. The sequence continues at coordinate 647 of JAQCKL010000258.1, read as the reverse complement.
CATTAAGTGCCTGTCTTGGCCCTTGGGAACCCAGCGATCGCTTTAGGGTATTGACATAGGGCCAGCGTGGAACGGAACCCCCCTGATATAGCGCTGGCCCGTAGATTATTGCCGATCCTGACTCTCCGCCATGACCATGACCTCCGACCCGGTGACCGCTCCCCTGTATCAAGCTGAACCCTACGATCGCCTCGATCCCAATGGGTGGGATGTGTTGTATCTGGATCAAGCCATTCCTGTTGATCCAGAGGCGAAGGCCCACATGCTTAACGATCTCAAAAGCTGGAGTCGGATCTATTTACTCAATCCGATTCGCTGGCTCTCCAATCTTTGCCTAGCGGTGATTCTGGTGGTGAAACGAATCCTGCCCTTTGAGTTTAAGCACTATGGGCTGATGCATCGGTCGGCAGCTTGGTTCCTCCAAACCTGGGTCTCCCCCGAAGCCTGTTATCTCATCGTGCGGCACATCGGGCTAGGGTCGAACATTATTAATTTCTTGGTGGATAATGGTCCGGATCCAGCGATCCCGAAGTCGTCCCTTTATCCCCGTACCGTAGCTGACCTAGCGAAGAACGTGTTCCTATAGCCGTCGCCACTTAGGTTAAGACGTTACCACCTTGAGAACGTGCTCCATCGCATCTCTTAAG
>JAQCKL010000257.1 GCA_027592485.1 Cyanobacteriota bacterium | reverse complement strand
ATCTGGAACCCACGACCCTGCGCACCGATGAGAATGGCAGCTATTTTGTGTTGCCCGCCCATTCCTATGGTCTTGGCGTCGCCCTAGAGCGGATCCAAGTCCCCAACAATATCAGCGTGATTTGCATTGGCAAATCCACCTATGCCCGCTGTGGGATTATTGCTAACTTGACCCCCGCTGAGGCGGGCTGGCGGGGACACCTGACCCTAGAATTCTCGAATTCTTCCAGCGCCGACTGCCGGATCTATGCCAATGAAGGGGTGGTGCAACTGCTGTTTTTGGAAGGGGAGCCCTGCCAGGTCAGCTATGAAACCCGCCGGGGCAAATATCAGGATCAGCCGGAGCAGGTGACCTTAGCCAAGGTGTAGGTTGAACCCATTTGTAGGGGCAATCCCTTGTGGTTGCCCTCATCCCCAAAGTATCAACGCCGCTTGGATCGCCGCCAGTTGAACCAGTTCTCGGCCCAGTCTCGCCGCCATTGTCCTGGTTGCCAGAGATCGCCCTCCCACTGTGCTGCGGTTTGGCGAACGATGTCTGTGAGGGTTTGGGGCAAGGTGGGCAGTTGGGCCAGGTCTTGAAGGGTGAGGCGATGTTTGAGGGCGATCGCCAGTACCTGTCCCCATTCACTGGCCTGCAGTCCCACCAGATGGGCACCCAAGAGCTGCCCGCTGCGATGGGTGACTAAGCGACAAAATCCGGTGGGGTTTCCCAGGGATTGGGCCTTAGGGTTACCGTCCAAGAGGTCATCGTATAAAACAATAGCCTTTGAACCATAGCGGCGCTGAGCCTGTTCTGCCGTCATGCCGACGCGACAGAATTCGGGCTGGGTCAAGAGGGTGTAGGGCAAAGGGCCATAATCCACTTTCCGACGATTCCAAAACAGTGCGTTATTGACAGCAACTTCTGCTTCATGGCGGGCCACCACCGGCGGGCAATAGCCCCCTACCCCCTCTCCACAGGCATAGATGTAGGGGTGACGGGTTTGGAGATAACGATTGACAGGGAGGACACCGTTGTGGATCTGCAACCCAACCCGCTCTAAGTAAAGCGCCTCTAGATCGGGGCGAGGCGGCGTTCCAATCAAGAGGTGGTCGGCGGTCCACCGTTCCGATTCCGCTTGGACACAGATGCCGGTCGCTGTGGCCGTTACTTGAGTCGGCTGCACACCGAGGTGAACCTTGACCCCTGCGGCCCCCAGTTCCGCTGCAATCCACTGGGAGACCATCGGTTCTTCTGAGGGCATTAATTGCCGGGACGGTGTGAGCAGGGTCAAGTTTACCCCCCACCGGGCTAGGGCCTGAGCGATTTCCAGCGCCAGGGGGCTACTACCCAAAATGACTAGGCTCTGGGGCAGGGTCTTAAGTTGGGCCAGACTGGCCGGGGTGACATAGGGGATGTCAGCTAAACCGGGCAGATTGGGGGGCAGCCACGTCCCTTTGAGGGCCAATAAAATTTGGCGCGGGGTGAGGCAGCGATCGCCCACCTGCACCCGCAACCGGGGCGCTAAGGTCGGCTGACCGTCGATCACATCCACCCCTGCGGCCATCAACTGGTTGGGGCTGGGGGTGGCGACATTTTCGTGGACCATAGCGGCTTCAGCCTGAAGGGCAGACCAAGCCTGATCGGGCAAAGCTGATGGGGGAAGAATAGAGCGGTTGGCCGCTGCGTAGAACGATCGCAGGGATTCAGCCGCATTGGTCCACTCGGCTGCCCCGCCATGCTCGATCCCATGCTCCAAAACCAGCGCGACCCGTGCCCCACGTCGGGCGGATTGGATGGCGGCCTCTCGTCCTGCGATTGAGCCGCCCAAAACGACCCAGTCATAATCAGCCGTCATTCGCTATTCCTGTTGTAGCGGCGGCAGGGCAATTTTCCACGAACCCGTGATGCGCTCTGGTTAAGCCCGATATCTCTCATCATCAGTAAACGTGATGCCAATGCTTGACTAACCAGGATTTTAAGGGGTGCTGGCCCTGAAGCTACGGGATTAAGCGATCGTGCCCTTGTGGGGGGGCGATGACGGCTCTGGTGCTAAGGGGGCTGCTGCCACTGGCACCGTTACGTTCATGCGCTTTTGCCGTTGGAGTTCGCGGACCTTCAGCACAATTAGATATTCGTAAAAGGCTTGGAGTGTACACCAGGCAAACCCCGCTTGCCCGTCACGCCACCCGCCCAGGATCAGGTACATGTAGAGCCAGCGAATGAAGGGGCGAAAGGGTAACCGTAGCGAGAGATCTTTCAAGGCCCGGCGACGAATCACTTCCGAAGACCCAAATACCATCTGTTTCCAGCGGATCCCCCCCTGCTCCAGTTGTCTCAGGGTTTCCTTGGCTTCGTCAGTGGAATACCGATTATGTTTGTCAACCCATCGGCTCAACCCCTTGCCGGAGGTGTAGTGGGGGTAGGTTTCCTTGAGAAAGCCGGTGGAACCGGTGCAGACCTCCCGCTCGGTATGGCCGTAATCGGTGAACCAGACCTGACCCATTTTGAAGAGGCGCAGCTGATAGCGGGGGTATTGGGTACTGTGGCGAATCCAGCGATCCATAAACATCACCCGCTCAGCCACGTAGTAACCAATGTGTTGGGGATCCTCAATGGTCTGTAGGCATTCTTGAAACAGGGCCGGGGTCATGCGCTCATCCGCTTCGAGGATGTAGGCCCAGTCGTACTGGGCTGGAATGGTTTCGAGCATCCAGGTGCGTTGTTTGCCGTGGCTTTCAAAGGCATGTTCTATCACCCGCACCGGGTACTGGGCCGCAATCTCGCGGGTGCGATCGCTGCTGCAGGAGTCCACCACGATCACATCGTCCGAGAGCATGGCCGACTCGATACAGGCGGCAATGTCCAGTGCTTCGTTATAGGTAAGGATGTAAATCGAAAACATGACGGCTTTCAGGTGATGTCAGTTAAGGGAAGTCCAAGGGAGCACTGGAACCGTTGCCGGGGAACTGTAACAGGATGACGTTAAAAATGCCTTAAGGACGAGCGCCAGCGCAGATGGGTCGCTATGGTTTCTAGTCTTCCCTGTCAGCCCAGGGGATGACAGGGCTGATGCGGATGGCCTTACTGTTGGCCTGACGGGACCTGCCGCTGCCATTGGGCAATATCCCAGGTGCTGGCATCCCAGGGGGTTGGCTCTAGCCCCGTCAAGGTTTGGTTGACGCCGTTAGCGATCGCCCGATGCACAATGGGGATCATAGCGACATCCTGAACGAGCAGAGCATTCATCTCCTCAAATAAAGATGCCCGCTTTTCCTGATCAAGTTCTGCTTGGGCAGCCTGCCAAAGGGTGTCATAGGCGGGATTGCAGTAGCGGGCATTGTTGGGCTTTTGCCAATTATTGGCTTGGGTGGCGATTTGCCCACAGGTCCACCACTCTAAATAAATGGTGGGATCGGGGTGATCACTACCGGTGGTGTAAGCCTGCATATCCGCATAGAAATGGTTGATGCTGTTGGTTTGCAGGGGGTCGGCGGAGAAGAAATCATCCACCTGCACCCGCTTAATATCTACGGCGATGCCAATGTCCCGCAGACTGGCCTGAATCTGCTCCTGGGTCCTTTGGCGGACTGGATTCACCGAGGTCTGGAAAACCACCTCCATTTCGATGCCATCGCGATCACGGGTGCCATTGTCGTTACTATCCACCCAACCGGCTTCGTCCAAGAGACGGTTGGCCAAGGTTACGTCGTAGGGATAGGGATTGGCCACACCGTTCGCTAGGGTAGGCATCACCAAGACCTGATAGGTAGGACGCCCCATAAAGCCATACAGGTCTTTGGCCAAAGCCTGGTGGTCAATGGCATGGGCGATCGCTTGGCGGACCCGCAGATCACTGAGGAAAGGGTGGGCCGTGGTCAGACTAGAGCGCTCACCGGTAGCGGTCTCGACGCGCGGATCGGTGGGGTTGAGCATCAATCGCTCCACCAATCCCCCAAACACGGGAACCACCGTCCCCACCCCTTGGGTTTGCAGCTCCTCTAGGGCCGACACCTCGACCTGTAGGTTATAGGCAAAATCAGCACTGCCCACACTCAACACCTCGCGGGCAGCAGTATAGGGGGCCATGCCACCAACCAGCGTGACCGTTTCAAAGGCGGGAGCCTCACCCCGATAGTTGGGGTTGGGCTCAAAAATAATTTCCCCTGGCTGAAAGCTCAAAACTTGGTAGGGACCGGTGCCCACGGGCCGGAGGTTAGCCTCCGCCTGCCGCACACCGCTCTCTTGGGCCACGGCCCCATGCGAGTCACCGGATGCACTCGATTCGTCAGACTCAGAGGCCTCACGGGAATCACCCGCCTCAGCCGATGTCATCGACGCGTCAGGCGCAGTCGGCTCACCTGGCCCAAAAATATGCTGGGGTAAGATCACCCCCGTTTGGCCCGTGAACGGAATCGCCCAGGCCGAGTTCACCGTTTTAAAGGTGATCTTGACAGTGGTGTCATCCAAGGCTTCGACCGACTCTACAGCTTCGTAGTATTGGGCGGTCGCCGCCGCAACTTGGGGATTCTGAAGCCACTCAAAGGTGAAGGCCACATCAGCGGCGGTGAGGGGGGTACCGTCAGCCCAAACCAAATCGGGCTTGAGACTCCAAGTGACTGATTTCCCATCCTCGGCAAGGCCGCCATTGTCTACCGTGGGAATGGTGGCCGCCAAGATGGGCTGCAGGGTGCCATCCGCATCGGCACTGGCCAAGGGTTCGAAAACAATGCGCCCCGCCTCAAAGTCTTGCACCCCGGTGGCGAGGTGAGGATTGAGGGTGACCGGGGCGCGGCTATAGAGCAGTCGCAGCTGGCCTAAGTCGCGGTTGGCGGCTGGGTTTGCGGTGGCCGTTGAAGACCTGGAGTTGGCCTGGGGACTGGCCGTACAGCCGCTAAGGCCCAAGGTCCCTGCCAGGAGCGTCGCCCCTAGGCTTTGCCAGAGGGGCCTTTTCCAAATGAATGATGGCCGTTCAGCCATGGTTCTGAGCGTTCCCTGTTCACAGCATCCCTGATCGTAGCGGGGGGAAACGATTTCAGGGGGAAATCAGGTCGATTGGTCCAACCGTCCCTTTACCCTGGCCGGATCCTTCTGGAGGAATATAAAGACTGCTATCAAACCCTGAAAATATTCATCCCCTCGAACCATCCGGATGAAGGCCCCTGCCCCAGGAAAACTGGACTGGTAGATGCACCCTGATAGCGATCCCCAGCCCACGGGCCGGGGATTTTTTTGCCGGTTTTAAGGGGCCGGAACTTCCGCCGCCTCGGTCTCAGCAACGGCTTCAGTGGCTTCAGCTGGAGCCTCGGTTTCGGCCCCAGGGGCTTCCCCTTCTGCTACCGCTTCAGCAGCGACTGCCTCGACTTCTGGCGCTTCTACAACTTCGACCTTGGGTTGAGGCTTGGGACCCCGCATCAAGGCGGGATTCATGGCTGCCCTGGGTTCCCCGCCGCGATCGCGGTCTTTCCCACGTCCGCCCTTGCCCCGGCCCCGCTCTTTACGATCTCCGCGATCGCCCCGATTTTCCCGTTCAGGAGGCTGACCGCCGCCCTCAGCCGCTTCTGCTGCGCGGCGCTGGGCCAATTCTGCTTTTTTGATGGGCCGCTCAACCATAGCTCAGTACTTCTTGACAACTTGCCGATCCTACCCCAAAGCCGTCGATTATCGGGTGCGCAGCAGGGCGGCCCGTGTCGACACCCTCAAGTCATCAACAAAATCAGGGCGGCCCTGGCACAAAGGTCAGGGCTTTCCTACGGTTGCAATTGCAGCAGTACCCCCAGGGTTTACCTTTACGTCAAACTGGCTTCGACAAAGGTCTTGAGCCGCGCCATCCCTTTCTCAATGGTGTTGAGGTCCGTGGCATAGGACACTCGGATGGTGCCTTCGGCCCCAAAGGCAATCCCTGGAATCACCGCCACATGCTGCTGTTCTAGCAGCATCTTGCAAAAGTCAAGGGAGTCGGGATTCACCTGGCTCACATCGACAAAGAGGTAGAACGCGCCATCCGGTTCTACGCAACTTAGACCGGAAATGGCGCGGATGCGCGCTAACATCACCTGTCGCCGCGCCGTAAATTCCGCCAGCATCTTGGCCACGCAGTCTTGGGATTCCGCTAAGGCCGCGATCGCTCCGTCCTGAGCAAAGGTGCAGACATTCGAGGTGCTGTGACCCTGGAGGGTACCCATGGCTTTAATCACCTCGATCGGACCTGCGGCATAGCCCACCCGCCAACCGGTCATGGCATAGGCTTTAGCAAACCCACTGCTAATAATGGTGCGCTCAAACATCGCTGGGCTGACGGCCCCAATGCTGAGGTGCTCGGCGTCACCATAGAGGATTTTTTCATAAATTTCGTCGGAGATCACATAGGCAGAGTCGTGGGCCAAAATCACCTCGGCCAAGGCGCGAATTTCGTCTGGGGTATAGACCATCCCAGTCGGATTGGAGGGGGAATTGAGGACAAAAAAGCGGGTCTTGGGGGTCAGGGCCTGGCGGAGCTGCTCGGGGGTAATCTTGTAGCGGGTGGCAGCGGTGGTGGGCACGATCACCGGCACCCCCTCGGCCAATTTCACCATCTCGGGGTAGCTGACCCAATAGGGAGCCGGGATAATG
>JAQCKL010000256.1 GCA_027592485.1 Cyanobacteriota bacterium | reverse complement strand
CGTCAAAATAGACCTCACCCCCCACCGTCGGCACCCCAAAGCAGTTGCCGTAATGGGAAATGCCGGAGACCACTCCGGTAAAGATTCGTCGGGTATTGGGGTCTTCGAGGTTGCCAAATCGCAGGGCATTGAGCACGGCGATGGGTCGCGCCCCCATGGTGAAAATATCGCGGAGAATCCCCCCCACCCCGGTTGCTGCCCCCTGAAAGGGTTCCACCGCAGAAGGATGGTTATGGGATTCGATTTTGAAAGCCAACTGCAGGCCATCGCCGACATCCACGACGCCAGCATTTTCTCCTGGGCCGACGAGGATGCGATCGCCGGTAGTGGGAAACTGCTTCAGCAGGGGACGAGAATTTTTGTAGCAGCAATGCTCCGACCACATCACCCCAAACATGCCCAGTTCGGCCCGATTCGGGTGGCGACCCAAACGACGGACAATTTCCTCATATTCCTCAGGTTTAATACCTTCAGAGGCGATTTCCGCTGGGGAGAAGGGCGCTGCCATGATCAATACTCCGTAAAACCCTTTGAATTCTACCGTTCCTGGGTTTCCGAGGCGGGTTCTCAAGACTGAGTCGTTGGCGGAAAAGCCTGCTGTAGCGTCCAAAACCACAAAATGTGATCAAAATCACAAAAAGCTGTGATATAGATCGCGGGGTATAGGCAAATACTTGATCATACTGAGAATGACTCAAATCTAGCCGAGTCATCTACAGGGAACACACACAGACCGACAGGCACACGGGAGTCCTGTCGGTTTTTTATATCAACTGGCCAATCGTCTCACCTCGCTACCGCTTCAAGGCTCAGTGTTAGGCACACAACAACAGCGATGTTCAACGAGACGAGTCTATGGGGAAGCAGAGTTTGCCGAAGCACCCACTTCCCTATTTTACTATTTTAGCGCCCCTTACAACTTCCTTACAACTAATTTCTTGAGAATTCAGCAATTCCAAAGGGAATAGTTGAGAATTTAGCAATTCTCATTTTAGAGATTTACCGTTCGCCCAGAGCTTGTCGTGGGTTTAGCCTTCCCTAAGGAATGAGGATCAAATAAAGTGACCCAGCTGTTAATCACCGAGGCCCTCACCCCCAGCATTGGGAAAAGGGGTGTTCGGCATTTAAGAAAAGGGGATGAGGGCGTCAGGACGTTGTGGGTCTTATTAAATTCTCATTCCAAAGGGAATAGGGTGAATGGGCTTTCCCCTTTGGGGACGTTTCACGTATGGCCCAAGGGGCATGGCTAACGCTAAGGGCGTAGCCTGCCGGCAAGGCATACGACAAGCTCTGCCCGATCGGCGAATTCAGAACCCGAAAAGCCATACTCAGAATTGCTGTGGAGAATTGAATCCTTGGGACTACGCCATGGCTCCCATGGTGTTCTTCCAGGCGAGTTCTTTACATAAAACGGCGAGGGCGCGTTGGTCGGCATCGCTAAAGCGGTGGCTGTCGATTAATTCAACGAGAACTTGCTGCGTTAATTGGGCTGCAAATAGACCACCGGACCTGAGGAGGTGGCTGTAATACCGAAATTGCGGCTGATCCTCAGCGGTGCAATGGAAGCGATGGATGGTTTCTGAGGGGAGGCCATACACTGCCGTATTCACGGGTACCACTACCTTGGGGATGCCATGGTTCCCATAAAATGTCTTCTCTGTTTGTTCGAGCGTGCCGACCAAAACCACCCCGAGTAAGGTCCGGGTCTCGCTGATCAGATCAGGGGTAAACATCGGGTCCGGCTCGCTAGACAGGCGCGGCCCATTGTTGAGGAACATTGGGTTCACCAGTTGGGAGTTGTAGATCAGACCTACGGCCCAATGGCGATCGCCATCCTCCAGGACGACAAACTGCCCAAATCCATACTCTTCGGGCGGCGGCGGGGCCGTGACATCGTGGCTATCGTCCACTTGCACCACATAGTCGCAGTGGGAGTTTGATTTGACAACCTTGCCAAGGCGGCGACGCTGCACCGATCGCTCCAGAAAATCCATGGGGTTGCTCCGTAAACCAAATTAGAACGTAGGTGAACCGGATCTCTCTATAGTGATGAGGATACTGCGTTTCACACAGCTCAAACGATCAGGTGTACTGATCGTTGAAACCACCTTAGACAAATTATTTTTAAGGATGGCAAGGGTCATGCCGGCCATCTAATGGCCGGTTCAGTGGCGCTGCGGTCGGAGCAGCACCCCAAGCAGCTGCATCCAGACCTATCCATAAAAGACATTTATCAATCAAACATGAGATTCGAATTTACTTTCATCAATAGATACCTGGACTCAAGTCCATCCAGAGCGATACACTAAGTGAGGTATAGACTCAGGTCTATCGAAAATAGTTTTCCATAGACAAGGGTCTGAATCCCCCTCTAGATATGAGTTCTGGCTGCTTGCTTCCCGTCCTCGTTTGACCGCATCCTCACCGCCCACCATGCTTACCGAAACCAGTTGGTTAATCCCCGTCTATCCTCTGATCGGAGCCTTGCTGACCATTCCCTGGTCCCCAGGGCTGATTCGGCGTACCGGTCCTCGCCCCGCAGGCTACATCAATATCATCACCACCCTGATGGCGCTAACCCACGGCCTGCTTGCATTTCAGGCCCTGTGGAGTCGTCAATCTTCCCCTCAATTCTTTTTTGTGCCCTGGCTACAGGCGGCTGATTTCAATCTGACGGTGCCCCTAGAGGTCTCGGCCACCACCCTCGGTGCCGTGGTTCTGATTACTGGGTTGAACTTGCTTGCTCAAATCTACGCCGTTGGCTATTTAGAGATGGACTGGGGGTGGGGGCGCTTTTTTGCCTTTATGGCCTTCTTTGAGGCCGGAATGAATGCCCTGGTGCTGTGTAACTCCCTCTTCTTCGCCTACATGCTGCTAGAAATCCTCACCCTGGGTACCTATCTGTTGGTGGGGTTCTGGTACAACCAATCCTTGGTGGTGACGGGGGCACGGGATGCCTTTTTGACGAAGCGGATCGGCGACTTAATCCTGCTGATGGCGGTGCTGGCCATCTACCCATTCACCCATACCTGGGACTTCCGAGAGTTAGCGGCTTGGGCGCAAACTGCTGAGGTAGACCCGACCTGGATTGGGCTGATTGGAATCGGCTTGGTGGCGGGGCCGATGAGTAAATGTGCCCAGTTCCCCTTGCACCTATGGCTTGACGAAGCCATGGAGGGGCCACTGCCCAGCACGATCTTGCGGAATGCTGTGGTGGTTGCCACCGGCGCTTGGATCTTAGTCAAGTTGGAACCTGTCTTGGCGCTGTCGCCCATGACGTTAACCACGCTGATCGCGGTTGGGGCGATTACGTCCTTGGGTGCAACGCTGATTGCGGCGGCCCAAGTGGATATCAAGCGAGTGCTGTCTTACTTATCCAGCGCTTATATGGGCTTGGTGTTTGTGGCGGTGGGGGCTCAACAACCCGAGGCAGCGCTGTTGTTGGTGCTGACCTATGCCTTGGCCATGGCGGTGCTGGTCATGGGGGCAGGGTCGGTCATTATCAATGTGATCACCCAAGACTTGACCCAGATGGGCGGCTTGTGGCAGCGGCGGCCCATCACTGGGATGTCAGTATTAGTCGGGATTTGGGGGATTGTCGCGTTGCCTCCCCTGGGGGGCTTTTGGGCCATGCTGAAGCTGGTCTCTGGGCTTTGGAGCGATCATCAAGGGCTGCTGGTGGCCCTTGTGCTAGTCGTTAATTGGATTGCGGCCTTTAGTCTGGCTCGGATGTTTGGGTTGATGTTTGCCGGACAACCTAACCAAATGACGATCCGATCTCCGGAACCCCTGTGGCTCATGGTGGTGCCCATGGCGCTGATGGCGGGATTTACCCTGCACCTGCCGCTGGTGTTGGATGTTGTCCATCTATTACCCAACTGGGCGACGATGAATACCGATCTGGCGTTGGCCTTGACCGGAGTCAGCGCTGCCGGATTTGGCATCGGAGCACTGCTGTATGTGGGACGTCAGGTTGAGAACCCAGCCCATATCGTGCCTGCGGGGTTGCGGAATTTACTGGCCTTTGATTTTTATACCCCCCGCCTATACAAGGGCACGGTGGTGCTGGGGGTGGCGCTACTCTCTCGTTTTACCGATTGGCTCGATCGCTACCTGGTTGATGGGCTCGTCAACTTTGTGGGCTTGGCCTCTTTAGTTAGTGGCGAAACCCTGAAATACAACAACACTGGCCGGTTTCAGTTCTATGTGTTGACCATTTCGATTTGTGTGGCGGTGATCAGTGTGGTGATGAGTTGGCAATATTTGCCGGGGATTTTCACCGCTGCCTTCTCGGCCTTTTGAGCGGTCGGCAACCCTGCTGCCGGTTGTGATTGGGTAACCCTACCCTTTTCTCTGCTGTCTTATTCCCTTAACCCCTGACTAAACGATGCTGAGTGTTCTGATTTGGTTACCGATCTTGGGTGCTGGGGCGATCGCCTTTTTGCCCAAACTGTCTGCTCAACAGGGGCGGGTGGCGGCCTTAGCGATCGCGAGCACCACCCTACTCTGGACCCTGTGGCTGTTTACCCAGTTCAGCCTAGGGGATCCGAGCTTCCAGTTTCGGGAGTTTCTACCCTGGGTTCCGCAACTGGGATTGAACTACGACTTGGGTATAGACAGCCTCTCGTTACTGATGCTGGGCCTGAACAGCTTGATCACGGGGATTGCCCTCTGGAGCAGTCGCCCCGATATCGAGCGACCCCGGCTGTTTTATGCCCTGATGCTGGTGGTGAGTGGTGGTATGGCTGGGGCCTTTGTAGCCCAAAACCTGCTGCTGTTTTTCCTGCTCTATGAGCTTGAGCTGGTGCCCCTGTATCTGTTGGTGGCGATCTGGGGCGGGGAGAAGCGCAATTATGCGGCCACGAAATTTTTGCTCTATACCGCCCTGTCTGGGGCATTGATGCTGGCGGGTTTCTTAGCCACGGTCCTGCTGACCGGCAACCTGGACTTTGCGTATGAGGCTGGTCTCGGACAAGCGCTGCCCCTAGTCACCCAGGTGATTTTGTTGGGGATTTTGCTAGTAGCCTTTGGCATCAAAATTCCCTTGGTGCCCTTCCATACCTGGTTGCCGGATACCTATGTAGCAGCGTCAACTCCGGTGGCAATTATGCTCGGTGGGGTGCTTGCCAAGCTAGGCACCTACGGATTATTTCGGTTTGGATTGGGCATGTTCCCAGAGGCTTGGTCGGTGTTGGCCCCCTATCTGGCGGTGTGGGGAGCAGGGAGCGTGCTCTATGGGGCGGTGACGGCGATCGCCCAAAAAGACATCAAGCGGATGGTGGCTTATAGCTCGGTGGGCCATATGGGCTATATCCTCCTGGGCGGGGCGGCGCTGACCAATTTGGCGTTGACGGGGGCAGTCACTCAGATGATTTCCCACGGGTTGATTTTGGCGATTTTGTTCCATCTGGTGGGGGTCGTTGAAACCAAGGTGGGCACCCGCGAGCTGGATGTGCTGAATGGCCTGATGAATCCGATTCGGGGCTTGCCCCTGATTAGCGCGCTGCTGGTGTTGGGGGGCATGGCCAGTGCTGGAATCCCTGGTCTAGTGGGCTTTGTGACCGAGTTTTTGGTGTTTCAAGGCAGCTACGCTGCTTACCCGCTGCCGACTCTCCTGGCGGTGATGGGCACAGGTTTGACCGCCGTGTATTTCGTCATCCTGCTGAATCGCACCTGCTTCGGCAAGCTAGACAACAGCATTGCCTATTTCCCTAAGGTCACTTTTTCTGAACGGGTCCCAGCGGTGATTTTAGCCGCATTAATTCTGTTCTTAGGCATTCAACCGAACTGGCTGGTGCGCTGGGGCGAACCCACAGCCGTGGCGCTGGTGGCCGCAGCCCCAATGATGAAGCCGATTGCGCCAGAGCCGCCCCCGATCACCGCCGCCATCCCGCCTTTATAAGCGGCCTACAAAAACTGCCACAGCCCCTCGGGCACTAAGTGAGGGGCATCTTGGCGAAAGTCATCTAGAGATCGCCACCGCGCCTTAAACTGCCGCTTGCCCTCGTTCACATCCAGCTCTGACCGCTCATACAGGGACTCATTCACAAACTTGGCGTCATACACAAACACAATCTCATGACCCGGCTTGCCCTCGTACTCAAACACCGATTCCAAAATCCCCAACAGTTGAATGCTATGGATTTCGGCACTCAGCTCCTCGCGGATCTCGCGGGCGATCGCCGCCTCACTGGTCTCTCCAAAATCCAGCCCACCCCCCAGGGGTCTGCCAAAGCGCAGTTGCCGCACCGAGTCGGTGTCTTCATAGACGAGAATGCGATCGCCCTGGCGGAAGAGGCAAATGGCGATCGGTCGGATGCGAGGTTTTTTGCCCATGATGTTCTGAATGACAAACCCTTCCCATCATGCCTGCCATCGGGTCCGCCCTGGTTGTTGTCCGTATTAACGATGTGATCGCGGACGGAGGGCAAACCCAAGGGATTGCCCCTACACCATTCCCCCCGGAGGGTGGCCACAAGAGCCACCACCCAAATCCAAAAGCGTAACCCCCATCCAAACTCCCACCCTAGACCCATGACCACCACCCTCACCCCGCCCGCCCTGATTCCCCCCTCCACTCACCCCCATGCCGATGTGATCCACCGGCTCGAAGCCGGGGG
>JAQCKL010000255.1 GCA_027592485.1 Cyanobacteriota bacterium | reverse complement strand
TTAAGAGATGCGATGGAGCACGTTCTCAAGGTGGTAACGTCTTAACCTAAGTGGCGACGGCTATAGCCGCGAACTTGCCCGATCCGCTAGCAATGCATAGCCCAGCTTGACGCCCCCCACGGCGGTGATGGCGATCGCCACCACTATCCCTGTATCGACAAAGGAGAGCCTGGACAAATCGACAAAGGCGGGGAAAAAGCTCAAATAAAACAAGACCGCTTTTTGGTCCCCTAAGGTCAGCAAAAACCCAGCCAAAAAACTAGACACCAAAGCCGTCTCGGAAGTTGGTTCGATCGCTAACGCATTCGACCTTGAGCGCCACAGTGACAGCCCTAACCCAATCAAATAGACGGCCCCGAGGTACTTGATGAAAACCACCCAACCGCCCATGGTTTCGGTCAAAAAAGACAGGCCGTAGATGGCTAGCAGGATATACACAATATCTCCGGCCACAATGCCTAGGCTGGTGACCGCCCCATGGCGAAACCCCCACGACGCCGAGCGGGCCAGCACAGTCATGACGCTAATGCTGGGCAAAAGCGCTAAAACCACCATGGCGACGAATAAGGCGACGGCACTACTGAAGCTCATGGGCGGTATGAGTTGCAGGATATTAAAGTGAGGCGAACAGGGACGTTCTGGAAACAAGACGGCTAAACCAAGTCCACTTTGAGAACTGTAGTTTTTCTCTCTCCCCTCGCCCTCCGGGAGAGGGGCTGGGGGTGAGGGGAACTTCGGGTTTCAAGGTAAACGAGGTTTATATTCCCTATTCCCTGCGGCATAACGATTCTAGTCATTGATTACCGAGAGTTTTGCGGTCTAACCCCAGGGGGTGAAATATGCGTTTGCCCTAGGTGGATGGGGTTTGACATCGATATGGAGCACCCATGAATCGTTCATAATCAATTCCGGTTATGGTGATGAGAGTAGAAGCCCTGAGCAAGCAGGCCCTCTCGGTTTAGTTGCATCCTCTGAGCCCCATGTCTTTGAGCCCAGCCAGCAATCCCTACCAAATTCTTGAGATCCGAGAAACTGCCACCCAAGCCGAAATTAAGCAAGCCTACCGGCGGCTGGCCAAGCAGCTCCATCCTGATAGCCGCAACCATGGGGCCAGCCACGATCGCATCACCCTCCTCAACGCCGCATACGAAGTGTTGGGTGATCCGCAGTTGCGTTCCGACTACGATCTCCAACGCCGCATTCAACAAGCCGGATTTAACTCCGAGCAAGAGCTGCGCGATCGCGCCGAACGTGTCGCCCATAGTCAACAACACTATCGCCAACGTCGCCAAGCCACCCAATCCGCCGATACCGCCTTAGACTACTGGTTGCGCCAAGTCTATAACCCCGTAGACCGCTACGTCGCCAAGATCTTGAGCCCCCTCAAAAGCCAGATCCGCGCCCTCTCCGCCGATCCCTTTGACGACGAGTTGATGGCAGATTTTCAGAGCTATTTAGAAGACTGTCAAGATTTGCTGGCCAAGGCCCAAGCTAAATTTCAAGCCTGCCCCAACCCTGGCAACGCCGCTGCCATTGCCGCCACCCTCTATCACTGTCTCCATCAACTCGAAGATGGCATCGAAGAAATGGAGCGCTACACCTACTGCTACGACGCCAATTATTTGCACATGGGGCAAGAGCTGTTTCGCATTGCCACCCAGTTGCGGCGGGATGCCAAAGCCCAACTCCAGGGCATGTTCTAAAGAAACCGTTACAATAAAGGAATGCTCTTTTAGGTTTTCGGCATGCCCCTCCCGATCGTTGCCATTATTGGCCGCCCCAATGTGGGTAAATCGACCCTAGTCAATCGTTTGGCCGGGGGCCGGGATGCCATTGTCTTTGACCAACCCGGTGTTACCCGCGATCGCACGTATCAACCCGCCTTTTGGCGCGATCGCGACTTTGTAGTGGTCGATACCGGTGGCTTGGTATTTGATGACGACACCGAGTTTTTGCCCTATATCCGCGAACAAGCCCTCACCGCCTTGGCTGAGGCCACTGCCGCTATTTTTGTCGTGGATGGCCAGGAAGGTCCCACCGCAGGCGATTTAGAGATTGCTCAATGGTTGCGGCGACACCCGGTACCCACGGTGCTGGCGGTAAATAAATGCGAGTCCCTCAATGAGGGTCTGAGCCAAGCGGCCCAGTTTTGGGAATTGGGCTTGGGGGAACCCCATCCGGTTTCGGGCATCCACGGCAATGGTACCGGGGAAATGCTAGATGACCTGGTAGAGCATTTGGCCCCTGTGGATGTGGCCAATGAGCCCGACGAAGTCAAGGTGGCGATCATTGGGCGTCCTAATGTGGGCAAGTCCAGCCTCTTGAATAGCTTTGTGGGAGAATCACGGGCGATCGTCAGCCCGGTTTCGGGAACCACCCGTGATGCCATTGACATGGTGGTCACCCGAGGGGAACAATGCTATCGCTTAGTGGATACCGCCGGTATCCGCAAGAAAAAACAGGTCGATTACGGCCCGGAATTCTTCAGTATCAACCGCTCCTTTAAAGCGATTCGCCGCTCCGATGTGGTGCTACTGGTCATCGATGCGGTGGATGGGGTCACCGACCAAGACCAAAAACTGGCCGGTCGGGTCGAAGACGATGGCCGGGCCTGCATCGTCGTGGTCAATAAATGGGATGCGGTGGATAAAGACTCCCATACCATTTATGACTACGATCGCACCCTCAACGGCAAGCTCTACTTTATGGAATGGGCTCAGCGCATCTATGTGAGTGCCCTGACCGGACAACGGGTACCCAAAATTTTGGATTTGGTGGATACGGCAGTGGCAGAACATCGCCGTCGGGTCAGCACCTCCGTTGTCAATGAAGTTTTAGAAGATGCGGCCCGCTGGCATAGCCCTCCCACCACCCGCCAAGGGCGGCAGGGGCGAATTTACTACGGCACCCAGGTGAGTTCTGGCCCCCCCACCTTTGCTCTTTTTGTGAATGATCCAAAGCTATTTACCGACAACTATCGCCGCTATATCGAAGGTCAGTTTCGTCAAAACTTGGGTTTCGAAGGCAGTCCGATTCGACTCCTGTGGCGGGGTAAATCCATGCGCGATCTAGAGCGCGGCAGCGCCAACCGAGCCACCAAGGTTTAATCCAACAGTCCCTCTGCAGGGGTTTGGCAATGCCAAACCCCTGCCAGCGTTACGCTGTTTCTCGGCAACGTCTTATCTGCCCCCGAACCGCATGGATCTGCTCAAGACCCTCCCCATTGGCCTCTATTTAGAAGACCCTGAAACCTGGCTCCATCGCCTTGATGCCCGCGTCAAGCTGGCCTGGCTGGTCAGTCTGTTAGTGACCCCAATCTTGGCCAATCCCTGGTGGCGATTTGGCGTGGTGGCGGTACTGATTTTGCTGACAATCTCAGCACTGATTCCCTTGCGGGTATGGCGGCAGCAAATGTTGGTGCTGCTGTTTCTCTGTACCCTCATGCTGGTGCTGACCCTGGTGCTGCCGGATGGTTTGGCAATCCGTTATCAGCCCCGCTTGCCGACCGTGGCCGATATCCAGCAGATTACCCCCAGCCCCGATCCCTTTGGTGAGGCACTGCAGCAACCACCCCCCACCGCCTATCACTATGTCCTGGTCGATCAGGGACCCCTCAAGATCACCCAGCAGTCCCTAGAGCTGGGGATTCGCATCAGCACGCTGTTTTTCACCCTGATCTACGCGACCAACCTGTTTTTGCTGACCACCGCCCCCGAGCAAATCACCGTGGCCCTAGAGGCCCTGATGAAACCGCTGCGGTGGCTACGACTGCCCGTGACCGAAATCGTTTTGACGGTAACCCTGTCCCTGCGGTTTATTCCCCTGGTCCTAGAGGAAATTCAGAATTTGATTCGCTCCGTCCAAACCCGCGCGATCAGTTGGAAAAAGCTGGGTTTTCGCGGCGCGGCCCAGGTATGGCTAGCGGTGATGGAGCGGCTATTGAAAAATCTACTGCTGCGGGCCGAACAAACCGCCGCCGCCATGCAAGTGCGGGGGTTTAGCAGCCCCAGCCACCACCGTGTTCACTGGTATGAGCTGCGATTTCGAGGTTGGGATTGGTTCGCCTGGGGGCTGCTGCTACTGGGGTGGTGGGCCAGACTCACCTGGGGTGGAGAAGGCTAAGTGCTGGCCCCTTGGTATGTGCGATCGCGTCCCCTCCAGGGGCGAACCGGTGCGGCTGTATTTGCAGCCACCTACGGTCAGCCTCCCCCAGAACCATGGGCTAATCCCAATCAGGCGATCGCGGTCTTACTCGAAAGCCCCTATCCCTTACCCGTCGGGGTACCCCAGTCTCGGCTGGCCCGTTATTCCCTCTGTGCCGGTCCGCCTCGCTATCAGGGCGCGCGATCCCTTATCTGGACGCCACCTATAGGTGCAATCCTGGCCACCCTAGGGGATCGCCTCGCCACTCCCAAGCCCAAAACCGTGCTTTTAGACGAGCAGGGCCGCCCTTGGCCTCAGCCCCTACCGACCTTTGCGGGGGGCTGGTTGGGCTGGCTAGGCTATGACCTCGCCTGGGAAATTGAACAGCTCCCCAGCCAAAATCCAGATCCACTGCCCTTTCCAGTGGCGTTTTGGTACGAGCCCGACAGCTTTATCCTGCTGGATCACCAGCAGCAGCAGCTTTGGCTGGCGACCAGTCACCCCAAGCATTTGGATGATCTGGAGGCGACTTTAACCCAGGCTGAAGATCCACCGGCCACCAGTCCCCAAGCCCAGGGATTAACGCTAGCATCCACCCAAGGGGAATACGAGGCGGCGGTGCGGCAAGCGAAGGCCCACATCCAGGCGGGCGATATTTTCCAGGCCAACTTATCCCTCCGGTTCTCGACCCAAACCGTCACCGACAGCTGGGCGATCTATCGACAACTGCAAGCGATCAACCCCTCGCCCTTTGCCAGCTATTGGCGCACCCCCTGGGGGGCAATGATCAGCTGCTCCCCGGAGCGATTGGTCTCGGTGCAAGGTCGCCAGGTGGAAACGAGGCCCATTGCGGGGACGCGATCGCGGGGCGACAACCCCCAAGCAGACCAAGCCCTGGCCCAAGCCCTCCTGGCCAATACCAAAGAACGGGCCGAGCACATCATGCTGGTGGATCTCGAGCGCAATGATTTGGGTCGAGTGTGCAACTGGGGCTCAGTGCAGGTGGATGAGCTGATGACCCTGGAGTATTACAGCCACGTCATGCACTTGGTCAGTAATGTCAAAGGGGAATTGCGATCGCCCCTCAACCCCATTGATGTCATTCGGGCCTTGTTTCCCGGTGGCACCATCACCGGCTGTCCCAAGGTGCGCTGCATGGAAATCATTGAGGCCCTGGAACCCGTCCGCCGCAGTCTCTTTTATGGCTCCTGCGGTTATTTAGATTGGCGCGGCAATTTAGATCTGAATATCTTAATTCGCACCCTCTTGTGGGTCTCCAATCGTGAGGGGGACGGGGCAACGGTATGGGGACAGGTCGGAGCGGGGATTGTCGCTGACAGCGACCCCCGCCAAGAGTGGCAGGAGTCTTTACAGAAAGCAAAAGCACAATTACAAGCACTGGGGCTCTAGTGAATTTACCACGGTAAAATTTCACCATTTGCGTGCCAGAAGCTGCCGGTATTCTCTAAGGTCAACCCATCAATGCGAGCCAAGAGTCCTTGCACAGACTCAGTCGGGGTAATCCCGCTGGGGGTAAAGCCAGTCATGCGGGTCTGCACCAAACCAGGGTGCAAGATCCCCACCGCAATGCCCCGAGGCTTGAGGTCATGGGCCAGAGATTTACCCGCCATCGAGAGTGCCACCTTCGACATCCGGTAGCCATAGGATCCCCCAGAGGTATTGTCATCGATGGAACCCATGCGGCTGGTCATCAGAATAATTTTGGATCCCGTTTTCAGTTGGGGCAGCAAGGCGTGGGTGAGGCGCAACGGTCCCAGGGCATTAACCTCAAATTGTTCACGAATGCTGTCGAAATCCAGATTATCGAGGGTGATCCGCTTGATAATGCCCGCATTGTTCAGCAACACGTCTAACTCAATGTCCTTTAGGCGCTGAACCAAGCTCGCGATGGACATGTCATCAGTAATGTCGACACCGGTTTCGACCCGAATGCCGAGGGCATCCAATTCCGGTGCAGAGGTCCGGCAAACGGCAATGACAGTATCGCCCCGCCCTTGAAGTTGTTTGCAATATTCGTAACCGATACCTCGGTTTGCACCGGTAACGAGATAAGTAGCCATAAACAAAGGGGTAGAAACCACAGGTACCAGAATAGCGAGTCTGACCTGCGGGGATGGGGTTACTCGGTAATTGCTTAGGCGATTGATATCCGTTGATATGTCACCAGCAGCTATATGTGAAGCTCAGATGAACCTGTGTCGGAATTGCTTAAAGAGTGGGTGAACTCCTGTCCGGTGGGGTTTGCAGTCCAAGATGCAGGTGCCAAAGTATAGAGGAAGGCGCAAGAGCCATGTATCTTTGCTCACCAGCGCACGGGTGCCGTTCCTTAAAAGCCAATTTGACCTTTCTCTAGTTTGACGAGCATGAAATCTACATCCTTTGCAAAAAAAGCTGTAACTACCTAGGTCCCTGCTACCAATGTTGGCGTTTTACCCTGTACGGCATTAGAGAGAATCTCAA
>JAQCKL010000254.1 GCA_027592485.1 Cyanobacteriota bacterium | reverse complement strand
ACCGGCGGTGATTTTACCAGCACAGGTGGAGCAAGCACCGGCGCGGCAGGAGTAAGGTAGGTCAATGCCTTGCTCTTCAGCGGCATCTAGAATGTATTCGTCGTCAGCGACCTCAATGGTCTTGTCTAGACCTTCAGCTGTGTTCTTAAGGGTGACTTTGTAGCTTGCCATGGTGCAATCCTCTCAGCAAATAAAACGATGACCTAAATGAATCCCTAGAAACCACAGCCCATCTACCGGGTACGATTTCAGGTTCACTGCTCTTCTCTAAAAGAGATACTACGGGAAAACCAGCGCTGTCAGTACGGTAAACCTTACAAAAACCCAATGGGATTTATAATCAAATCCCTCCGCCAACCCTGCCTTAGCTTATGGGTGCCACGGCGTGTATCGCCTTAAAACCCCTGTAACGAGAGCGGTTCAGCTTTATTGGCAAAGCGATAGATCTTTTGTTCTTAGGGGTGTGCCACGCAACATATTTATCAATAAATAAATTTACATAAAAATCACTTATGTTTCTACTATGGCCTTGTTCCTAACAGCAAAAACATGCCGTTATGGAGATCTTAAAATCACCCTATCGTGCTGTAAAGCGCGGGATAATGCATAGGAAATGCCCGCTGCATATGAATCAGAACTTTGGCCATCGATAATTCTCTCCCCCTAGTCACGCCCATTCGAGTGGGCGTCATTGGCACGGGTTATGCAGCCCGCGCCCGCGCCCAGGCTTTCGGCGCTGATGATCGGGCGCAACTCGTGGCCATCGCTGGGCACACCCTCGAAGGTGCCACCGCGTTTGCGCGACCCTATGGGGCCGATGTCAGTGACCACTGGCAGCGCTTGATTAGCCGTGCTGACATTGATTTGGTGGTGGTCTGCCATATCAATAGCGATCATGCCGCTGTGGTGCGGGCGGCCCTCGAAGCGGGAAAGGCCGTGGTGGTGGAATATCCGTTGGCCCTATCCCTGGCTGAAGCTCAATCCTTGGTGGCGCTGGCCGAAGCGCGGGGGCTCTTTCTCCATGTGGAGCACATTGAACTATTGGGGGGATTGCACCAGACCGTCAAGGTTCACTTGGAGGCTATGGGTACCCCCGCTTACGTGCGCTACAAGACGGTGGTGCCCAAAACGCCAGCCCCTAAGAAGTGGACCTACAACCCTGACCTCTTTGGGTTTCCCCTCGTGGGAGCGCTGTCCCGTCTCCATCGGTTAACCGATCTCTTTGGCTCGGTCAAAACCGTGACGAGTCAGTTGCAGTACGACTTTGGTGGGTCTCCATCGGCTCAAACGTATTACACAACCTGTCGCTGCACCGCCCAGCTCACCTTTGCCAATGGGCTACTGGCGGAGGTGCTGTATGGCAAGGGAGAGCAGGTCTGGCAACCGGCCCGTTATCTGGAAATTCAGGGTGATCGCGGGGCGCTGGTGTTTGAAGGCGATCACGGGACCTTGATCCAGGATGGCGTCTCTCAGCCCCTAACCTTAGCGGTCCGACGGGGGCTATTTGCCAAGGATACCGCCGCTGTTTTGGAGGCGCTGCTGGATGGCAAGCCCATGTATGTGTCGTTGCAGGAGAGCTTGTATACCTTGACGGTGGCGACGGCGGCGGAGCGATCGGCGGCGACAGGGCAGACAATTTATTTGGAAGAGGGTGTTGATGCGAAGGGTTGATGCGAAGGAGGGCGCAGACCCCTGCGCCCCTACGGCGTGATCCATGCCTATACTTCCGGTGTATCCGTGACCCGCCAACTTAGCTTGAGGTTTACCCAGAAATTCCAGAGGGTGACGGTCGCAATGGCAATGAACTTCGCCAAGTAGGGGTTAAAGCCCAATAGATTAAAGAGCAGATTCACAATCAGGGTATTGAGTGTCAACCCCGCTAAACAGATCAAGTTGAATTTGAGAAAGCGTTTCAGCCGGGCTGGCCAACCCTTTTGCTGTTGGGCCAGATCGGCAAAGGTCCAGGCATCATTCCAGAGGAAGTTGTTGCCGATCGCCAGCTCCCCTGAGAGCACGGTGCTGGTGGTGAGCCCTAACCCCAGTTGTTCAAACAGTAGAAAGAAGGTGGCGTAGTCTACAAACAGGCCGCTGAAGCCCACCAGGCCAAATCGCAAGAAGCGGCCTAGGGGAGCGGGTTTATCGGTGGGCGTAATCCGTCCCTTAAATCGCAAGCAAATCAGATGATGGAGATAGTCGATATATTGCCGCCAGGTGACTTTGCTTTCCCCTTCGAGGCGCTCCTGAAAGACGTATCCCACCTCGGCAATGGTGTCGAGGTGGCCCCGGCCAATGACCTCCAGCAGGATCTTGTAACCCTTTGGGTAAAGCGGGGCTGAGGCGATCGCGCTACGCCGCACCAAAAAGTAGCCACTCATCGGGTCCGATACCCGTCCCACCACCTTGGGCAAAATCAACAGCCCCAGGGTTTGCGCCCCTCGGGATAACAATCGCCGAATAAAACTCCATTCGCTGACCCCGCCCCCTTCCACATGGCGACTGGCGACCGCCAAATCCGCATCAGCTTGCACCGCTGCCAGCAGTTTCAACAAGACCTCAGGAGGGTGCTGTAAGTCGGCATCAATGACCCCTAATATTTCTCCCCGCGCCCCTTGCCAGCCCCGAATGACTGCCGACGACAAGCCTCGTTCTTCCACCCGTCGCATCACTCGTAACTGCGGATAGGTATTGCCGAGGGCTAGGGCCGCTTCCCAAGTGAGATCGGGACTGTTATCGTCCACAACGATCAGTTCGTACGATCCTGGAATTGTGCCCTCTAGCAGCCGGGTGAGCTGATCGACAATGGCCGCAATATTGCGGCGCTCATTATAGGTGGGAATGATTAGGGAAAAGGCCAGGGGGGTCGTGTCTGCGGCAAGGGGAGCAATTTGCAACGGCCCCGTGGGGGGCTCAATCAGGCATGAGGGCGTAGTGGCAACCATAGAAAAGATGGAAAGGGGGGCCAGGAGGGGGCAGCACAACCCAGCGGCATAGATGGCGCTCATTGTGATTTAGGCATCTCGCCGCGTTACTGATGCTCAGCCGAGCGTCAAAATGGCCCGCAGTCTTGTCCAAAGCGGACCGGCGACTGCCATAGCGTGATTGTACGGTAGTTGCCGACTGCCACCCTAGGTCAAGAAGGATAACTTAGTTCGTAATGAACACTTTTGGACAGTTTAGGGATGGTATGTCTCCCCTAACGCACTTTCAAAACTGGAAGACAATCTCTTCACTGGAAACCTGCTGCCATGGGCCGTTACGTCACCTCAGATCCCTATCCTTATCCTTTTAATGGCGATCTGCGTCCCGAGAATACGGTGCTGATCATCATTGATATGCAGACTGATTTTTGTGGCGAAGGGGGGTATGTCGACAAGATGGGTTACGACCTGTCCCTGACCCGAGCGCCCATTGAGCCTTTGCAAAAGCTGCTGGGGGTGATGCGTGCCCAGGGCTATCCCATTATTCATACCCGTGAAGGGCACCGCCCGGACCTGACTGATTTACCCGAAAATAAGCAATGGCGATCGCGGCAAATTGGCGCAGGCATCGGCGATCCTGGCCCCTGCGGCAGAATTCTGGTGCGGGGAGAACCGGGTTGGGACATCATCCCGGAGCTGGCCCCCTTAGAAGGGGAAGCGGTGATCGATAAACCGGGCAAAAGTGCCTTCTACGCCACCGACCTCGATCTATTGCTACGGCGGGGCGGCATCCAAAATATTATCCTGACTGGTATCACCACCGACGTCTGTGTGCACACCACCATGCGAGAGGCCAACGATCGCGGTTATGAATGCCTGATGCTCTCCGACTGTACCGGAGCCACCGACGCGGGCAACCACGCAGCCGCCCTGAAAATGATCAAAATGCAGGGCGGCGTCTTTGGCGCTGTCGCCACCTCCACTGATCTGATTGAAACCCTCCAGGGATAATTCCCCCGCATACCAACCATCCCCAACCATCCCCAACCAACCGTCTATGGACACCGCAACCCTGACAGCACCCCAGAAAATTGAGGGTCCCGCCCAACTGGATGTGGTGGAGATGACCAAGCAATTTGGCAGCTTTACCGCCCTAGACAAAGCCTCCTTGAGGCTACGACCCGGTACGGTTCATGCCCTATTGGGAGAGAATGGCGCAGGCAAAAGCACCCTGGTGAAATGTGTGATGGGCTATTATCGGCCCACCTCCGGTCAGATCCAAATTAACCAGCAATCCCAGGCCATTAATAGCCCCAAAGATGCCCATCACTACGGTATCGGCATGGTCTATCAACATTTCACCTCCGTCCCCGCCATGACCGTGGCTGAGAATTTAGTCTTGTCTCGCTACGACAACCAAACTTTGATCAATTGGAAACAGGAATACGCCGAGCTGCGGGCTTTTATTGCCGATTCCCCCTTTCAGATCGAACTCGACGTGCCGGTGGCGCAACTGGCGGCGGGGCAAAAGCAAAAGCTCGAAATTCTCAAGCAGCTTTACCTCAAGAGCCGCATTCTGATTTTGGATGAGCCCACCTCGGTGCTCACCCCCGTAGAGGCCGATGAAGTGCTGGGGCTCCTGCGGAAAGAGGTGCTGGCGGGCAAGCTCAGCATTCTGCTGATCACCCATAAGTTTCGCGAGGTGCAGTCCTTTGCGGATGAGGTGACGATTTTGCGGAAGGGCAAATTGGCGGGCCAGGGCTCGGTCCAGGATCTCTCCATTGAGGCGATGGCCGAGATGATGCTGGGGAAGGAGCGCAATACCAAATCTGTCGATAAAACTGAGGCGGCTGAACAAACGCCGGTCCTCTCCCTAGAGGGGATCTGTGCTAGCCAAGACAATGGTCTCCCGGCGGTGAAAGGGGTTAATCTCGCCGTCCATACGGGGGAAATTGTGGGCATTGCTGGGGTCTCGGGGAATGGTCAGCGGGAGCTAGTGGAGGTGCTGGCGGGGCAGCGATCGCCCACCTCGGGCAGCCTGCAGGTGAATGGCGAACCCTACACCGCCACCCGTGAGGAGATGTTCCGCCATCAGGTGTATGCCCTCCCGGAAGAACCTTTACGCAATGCCTGCGTGCCCACCATGAGTGTGGCTGAGAATGTGGCCCTACGCACCTTCGATCGCCCTCCCCAAGCCAAGTGGGGTTGGTGGTTGATTCTCAAGGCGATGCGCACGATGGCCATGGGGTTGGTGGAAACTTTTTCGATCAAAACCCCTTCGATCGACACCCCGATTCGGAATTTGTCGGGGGGGAATGTGCAGCGGGCGGTGCTTTCCCGAGAGCTATCGTCTAAGGATGTCCGGCTTTTGATTGCCGCCAACCCCTGTTTTGGGCTGGATTTTGCGGCGGTCGATTTTATTCACAATGCGATCGTTGATGCTCGTAATCGTGGGGTGGCGGTGTTGCTGGTGAGTGAAGATCTGGATGAGCTATTGGTTTTGGCCGATCGCATCATTGTGATCAGCGAGGGAGAGTTTGTCTATGAAAGCGCGATCGCTGATGCCGATCTCCAGCTCATTGGTAAAAGTATGGCTGGACATTAGGCTGCTGTTGCCATCCAATTTATTCGAATTGGCGAATGAGTTAGGTGGCGCAGCCAGGGATTTTTTTCCTGTGATTGGAAACAGGTGCTTTTCTGTTGATATAACCGTCCTCTGAGTGGATTCGAAGGGGATATCTGGCAGGATTTTGGCTTGATCTCCTAGGGAGACGCAAGGCGAACGACTTCGCTCAGCCAGCGTAGTATCAGGGACGCTTACCTGTTGACTTCACGAGTCTTCCTCATTTTTACCCTTCTTTTTGGGTTTCTTAATACACCCAAAAAAGAAGGATAAGCAGACTTCTGACAACAAAAATATGGCTGCGGTACGCCACTTTTTTCTATCGTAGCCTTGGCGCAGCTATTCTCGTCAGGGATTGTTGGCAATGTCCTGTCAATGGTAACTTTTTCGTAAATCTTCTAAGCGAGCACACGCTGAATCGGGGCTATTTCATGTTTATGGGAGAAAATCCTGGTAAGCTAATCGCCATTCAAACTTCCAAGCTGATCTCCTTTCAGGAAGGGCTTTAGGGCGATCATCATGCAATGTAGACACTGAACAGCTTACGGCAATTAAAGGATGCAATAATCGTAAGGAACATTTTGCTGGCTAATAAAAATAATGGGTGCATCCCACTTTTGTCATCCTGAGTGGAACGGAGTGTAGCGAAGGATCTCAGTCCCCTTGCAAGATCGGGATTCTTCATTTCGCTATCGCTACATTCAGAATGACATTTGCAAAACTGGGATGCACCCAAAATAATCTTGTATTTGACCAATGCAATGCCAATTATCGCGCAGGATGTAAACTCGATCGCTGTACAGTAATGCTAAAGCTTTTAAAACTGCGAAATATTCACCATGACCACCTCCATGTATCAAGCCTCGGTGCCCCTCCTGATTCGCACCCTCAATAACCTGATCGTCATTTTAGAAAAAGGGGCGGCCCATGCCGAAGCCAAAAACATTGATCCGGCGGTTTTGATCAACAGTCGCTTGTATCCCGATATGTTTCCCCTGTCCCGCCAAGTCCAGATTGCCTCAGAGGATGTTTGAAAAGTCGGTCTTGAAGTAATAAAAGCTCTCAGGGTATAAGTTGCGACAAGT
>JAQCKL010000253.1 GCA_027592485.1 Cyanobacteriota bacterium | reverse complement strand
GTCTTTACGCTTGAGCGCTGAGCGATACCAGGTCTCGGTTGCTGTAGAAACCACATGGAGCCATTGGGCTTGACCACTAATGCGCAGTCCGGTCTCTGAGCTTGATGGCCAAGCTGGCCGCCACTGTTGCGATCGCTGGGGGGCCGTAAGCTTTGGGTGCGGCGGGAGCTTTTTTTAACCGATTACTGGAGGGTGGCTTAGAGCGATTACGATTATCTAAGGACAAGCGACGCTTTAATTCGGCCAGTCGTTCACACAACAACTGGTTCTCTTGCTCCAAGGCAAGAATCTTCTCAATCGCCTCGTCTAGGGTCATCTGTGGACATTAGCATTGCTGCCAATGACTCGCCACAAGCGACGGAACGTTGGCAGTTACCACATCAGTCCCAGAAAATAGGGGATTATGCGTCACTTCTGGCAATTAAGTATAAGGGATTGATGAAGGGGCTAGGGGCGATCGGACTCCCGTTAGAGGGGGAAGCTAGCAGCGATCGCCTTCCCATCCAAACCCAAGTGCTGAGCGTACTTCTGGATTAATCGCTGTACATAAAAGGGCTGGGGTAAGTCCGAAAGGTCCCCCGCTTCCATGGCCCGGAGCTGGTGCAGTTGAATGTAGGTTTGCATATACACCCCCTCCAAGGAGAGCTGCTGCTCGGAACGAGCTTGGTGCAAGATCTGGCCAATACTTTGCAAGGCTTTTTGCTGGGCCTCTTGTAAAACCTCCAAACCGGCATTGGCTAAGTTGCTGGCAAATCCGGCCCGAGGCGTGCTCCCAAAGAACGGAGCATGACTGCCCATCTCAGGGGCTGGCGTTGCTGGGGACTGTTGAGGGGCGGACGGCTCAGGAAGCCTGACTTCGGCGTTGCTGTCGTCCGCTAGGTGTTGTTCAACCCGGCTGTCGAGGCGGTAACGGTTGAGCAAACCCATGGCCACGAGCATAGTCACAGGGAGGGAGGCGATCGCCAGTTGCTGCACCGCCAGAGAGGCAGCTGCCCCCACTCCGGACCCAACAATCAGGGCGTACTCGGCAGAAGAGGTGGCGCGAAAAGGATGGTTCGTTTGCATAAGGGTGCGGCACATACAACGCTCTGCTACCCCTTACCAAAGGCAAAATCTCAATCCGGAAGGCCATCGGCTCCATGAAGGATGCAAACGCCTCAATTCTGAGAAAACGCTGAGTCAGTTTCTCTGATCTTTAAGGAAGTCCTTATCTATAGTTCAGGCGAGTTTCAGGTCAAATCAGGAACAGCTCAGATCTCCCCGACACCATAGACCTAGTAGATCCTGAATCGATAAGCCCTTTTGGGCCATCAAGGAGTAGCACGATGAAACGCTTTACCCTCTCCATCACAGCGTTTGCCCTAGCCTCTGTTGCAGTTGTGCCCTTTGTCTACAGCGCCCCTAACTTCGACGGGCTACGCTCAGACACCCTAGACAAAACTGCCGTTGATTTCGACAAACTCCGCCGAGAGAACCTCGATAAAGATGCTGTCGCCGTAGACTTCGACAAACTCCGCCGAGAAAATCTGGACAAAGACGCTGTCGCCGTGGACTTCGACAAACTCCGCCGAGAAAATCTGGACAAGGATCTGATCGCGGTTGATTTCGACCAACTCCGCCGGGAGAACTTGGATAAGGACGCTGTGGCTGTGGACTTTGATAAGCTGCGTCGTGAAAACCTAGACAAAGACTGGATCGCGGTCGATTTTGATAAGCTGCGTCGTGAAAACCTAGACAAAGATGTCGCCATGGTCTGATTGGCCAGACCACATCTGGGATCCTTAAACCATTAGGGCTCTGATTCAAGTTGAATCAGAGCCCTTGTCATAAACCGCCATTCCCCCAAAATGGAAATCTACAGGTGGTGGGGTAACCGTAGGGATGATGCATTTGTCAAAGAAAAAAGCTGATATGGCCCATGGGCCACTCCAAACATTGCCGCAACGTTAAACAGCTATAACGAAATCTCGACGAAGCGATCGTTGCAACGGCACAGCCAGTAACACTGTCCGCGAGGTCCAGGACGGCGGTTCGTTCTGGTGGTAGGTGCGTAGCGGGAGTCTGGGGGCAATCCAAATGCCCCCAGTCGAAACGGCCCATGCTTGCCGAAATCTTCGCCTTAGCTGACTTATTTGGACAAAGACAGTGCTTCTTCCGTTAGAGAATCAACTCTATGGGCATCAACTCTATGGGCATCAACTCACTGACCTTTGATACCCTAAACATCCCGCCACCCTTGCGCCATGCTCATTCCCCCCGGCCCCCTGCGTCAGAAATGGAGCCACCTTAAAGAACACTGCCAACTGGTCAGCCCCAACAACAAACATAAGCACCCGATCATCGTGGTGGGCACTGGGCTGGCGGGGGCCTCCGCTGCCGCCACCCTGGCAGAACTGGGCTACCCCGTCAAAAGCTTCTGCATCCAAGACTCCCCCCGGCGCGCCCACAGCATCGCCGCCCAGGGGGGCATCAACGCCACCAAAAACTACCCCGGTGATGGGGACAGCATTTGGCGATTGTTCCACGACACCATCAAGGGGGGCGACTACCGCTCTCGCGAAGCCAATGTCTATCGCCTGGCGGAAATCAGCAGCGCCATCATCGATCAATGCGTGGCCCAGGGGGTGCCCTTTGCGCGGGAGTATGGGGGCGGCTTGGCCAATCGCTCCTTCGGCGGGGCGCTGGTATCGCGCACCTTTTACGCCCAGGGACAAACGGGACAGCAACTGCTGCTGGGGGCCTATAGCGCCCTGATGCGGATGGTGAGTGCTCGGCAGGCAGAGATCTTTGCCCGGCGGGAAATGCTGGATTTGGTGATGGTGAATGGCCAGGCGCGGGGCATCATCGTCCGGAATCTGGTCACCGGGGAGTTGGAACGTCACGCTGGGGATGCGGTGCTGCTGGCGACGGGGGGCTACGGCAATGTCTATTACCTCTCCACCAATGCCAAAAACTCCAATGTGTCGGCGGCCTGGCGCTGCTACAAGCGGGGGGCTCACTTCGCCAACCCCTGCTATACCCAGATTCACCCCACCTGCATCCCCGTCTCGGGGGAGTATCAGTCCAAGCTGACCCTGATGAGTGAAGGGCTGCGTAACGATGGCCGGGTCTGGGTGCCGAAAACTCCCGGCGACAGCCGCTCCCCCAGCCACATTCCGGAGGAAGATCGCGACTATTACCTAGAGCGCCGCTATCCCCGCTTTGGCAACCTGGTGCCCCGCGATGTGGCCTCCCGTAATGCCAAGCACATGACCGATGAACAGCGGGGGGTGGGCGAAACTGGGCTGGCGGTGTATCTGGACTTCCGGGATGCGATCGCCCATCAAGGACGCGAAGCGATCGCCGCCAAATACGGCAACCTCTTTGACATGTACCAGCGCATCGCTGGGGACAACCCCTACGAGACCCCGATGCGGATTTACCCAGCGGTGCATTACACCATGGGCGGCCTTTGGGTGGACTATCACCTGATGACCACCATTCCAGGCCTGTTTGCCCTGGGGGAAGCAAATTTCTCCGACCATGGGGCCAACCGATTGGGGGCCAGTGCCTTGATGCAGGGGCTGGCGGATGGCTATTTTGTGATTCCTTACACCCTGGGGGATTACATCGCCAGTGCTGACCTGCCCCCAGTGACAACCGACCATGAAGCGTTTGTAGAAGCTGAAACCGCTGCCCGCGATCGCCTCACTCAACTCCTTTCTATAAAGGGAGAGAAAACCGTGATGGAATTCCACCGATCCCTAGGGCGGCTGGTGTGGGACCAGGTGGGGATGAGCCGCGATCGGGCGGGGTTGGAAATGGCGATCGGGCAGATTCAGGGGTTGCGATCGGAGTTTTGGCAAAACCTGCGGGTACCAGGAGATGCCAATACCCTGAACAAAAACCTGGAGTTTGCCGGACGGCTGGCGGACTTTATGGAGCTAGCGGAGCTGATGGCGCGGGATGCCCTCCACCGGGAAGAGTCTTGCGGCGGCCATTTTCGGGAGGAGCATCAAACCGAGGCGGGGGAAGCCAAACGGGATGATCAGGAGTTTGCCTATGTGGCTGCGTGGGGATACCAAGGGCCAGATCAACCCCCTGAGCTCCACAAGGAGGATCTGCTATTTGACCATGTGCAGTTGAGTCAGCGCAGCTATAAATAAGGGCGCACTCAACCTCTATCGCTCAAAATCATTTCCGCCAGGGTGCGGTCACTGGGGGTGGTGACCTTGAGATTGGTTTCTTCCCCCGGCACAATCGTCACCGGCAGATCGCATTGCTCAAACAGGGCCGCGTCATCGGTGACCGTCCAACCTTCCATCTGACCGCGATCGTGGGCGATTTTCAGCGGTGCCACATGGAAGCCTTGGGGGGTTTGGGCGGCCCAGAGGGTGGCGCGATCGGGGGTGGCCTGCACGATCTGGCCGGGTCCCACGACTTTAATCGTGTCCTTGACCGGCACCGCCGCAATTAAACCCGAGCAATGGTCCAGCGCAGCAGCACAGCGATCAAATAGGTCAGGGGTGGCCAAGCAGCGAGCGCCATCGTGAATCAACACCTTGTCGGCATCAGCCGGTAGCGCTTGCAAACCGTTATACACCGATTCTTGGCGGGTGGTGCCCCCCTGAATCAACACCACCGGCTTGGTTAAAGCTAAATCCGCCAGGATGCCCTTGAGGTCCGGTTGGTCATCGGGCTGGCAGATAATCCCAATCCAGCGGGTGGTGCTGGCTGCCGCCGCCGCCTTCAGGGTCCAAGCGATGATCGGCAGCCCTTGGAGGGTGAGCAAGAGCTTATTGCGATCGCTGCCCATGCGCCGCCCCATTCCCGCCGCTGGAATCAACACATGCACGAGACTTGCCCCCCATCCCTATGGCCAACCGTGACTCAACCCTACCGTGAAACTCCGCCCCGCTTGGCCATCGAAAAAATCAGCCTGTAGTTTTGTCAGCTAGAACGCCCTCGAATCTGCCGCTGTCCTCTAAAATGTGGGACGGATAGGCAGGCAGGACAGATAGCCCATGCGCGTACTGGCTCTCGTTCCGGGTGGGGTGAGTGAGCAATTACTCTTTTTCCCGACCCTTGAACATCTCAAACACGCCTTCCCCAAGGCCGAAATCTCCGTGGCGGTCGAACCGGAAGCTAAAGCAGCTTACCGGGTCTCAGCCTTAGTCAAAGAGGTTTTTCTATACGATTTTAAACAGCGTAATTCCCCCTCCGACTGGGCCAACTTGCTGGGGATTATTCGCGATCGCGAATTTGAAGTGGTGCTCACCGCCACCCAGAGCGTCTCCTTGGCCCTGCTGCTCTGGTTGAGCGGCACACCCATGCGGGTGGGCTATGGCAATAGCGCCAACAATTTATTTTTGACCGCCACCGTCCCTCAAAAAACCGCCCAATACCAAGGGTTGCAGTACCACGACTTGCTGGCCGGACTAACGGTGAGTGGCCCCTGCCCCAGTGCCGCTATCAATGTCCCCCAGAAAGACATTGACTGGGTGAGTGGTCAGATCAAAATGCAAGGCATTGGCGATCAGGGCTATGTGTTGGTGTATGGCGGCCCCACCGATGAGACGGTGGGGCAACAATACCCCGCCGACAGCTGGGCGGCGATCATTCAAGACTTTCAGGCCCGCCAGCCAGGGCTGCCCCTGGTGTTGATCCAGCAACCTGAGACCGCTGAGTTGGTGAAAAACTTGACCCAGCGACTACCCAATCTGAAGGTTGTACGCCCTGACAATGTGGGCCAAGTGGCAGCCCTGATTGCCGGAGCCAACCTGATGCTGTCCACCGACAGCTACCCCTTGCAATTGGGTGTTGCCCTGAATGTCTTTACCCTGGCATTGTTTGGCGGCAATGATCCTGAACAGCGGCTACCCTCCCTCGCGGGTTCGGAAACCCGCTTCATCGGCTTAACCAGTCCCACTGGTAAAGTAGCGGATATCACCGCCAAGACCATATTGGACAAGGTGTGGGGCGGGACATAGATTCCCCCTTTTCTGATGTAGTTGCCAGGAATATCAACGCCATGGACACAATCAAGGTACAGGCCAGCAAGGTTAGTCAGTTGATTTTTGCCACGGATACGGTAGGGGCTTATCAAAAGGCCCTGTCCTTGACCTGGAACATCTTGCGCGAGACCGCCCTCCTGGTTTGGCTCGTGATTTGTCTCGTGTTTGTAGGGGGCGAATGGTTATGGAATACAGCCATTGACCTGGGCCGAAAGGGCCGCGCTTGGTACGAAAGCCTAAGTGCCGAGAAACCCGAAGCAGGGGAGGCCCAGTCTTTGGAAACGATCGGCAAGTCAGTCTTGTCAGCGGGGGAATCTGGCGCGGCATTCTTGCTCTATCGCGCCAAACAGCAATTGGGTATTGAGGCTGAGCCCCCAGCACCTAAAACGGTTGAGAATCCCCCAGCAGCAAATCCCCCCGCGCCGGCCCAACAGCCCCCAGCAGCAGCGGCTCCCGCCACTGCTCCCACCGAGACGACTGACCCAGAATAAAGCTGAAGTCCTCTCATGGGTCATGCGATAGCGGTAGCCTAACGGCTGCCGCTATCGTCATTTTAAGGATACAAAAATGGCCTGTAATTTAAGCCGGGAAAACCGGCTAGAGAAGGAAGCTAGGAGCCAGGAGCCAGAATTCAGTAAGCGCA